>DATMMY010000162.1:0-10966 GCA_035569515.1 Candidatus Solibacter sp.
CTGAACGGGCACGATCACGACTACGAACGCTTTGCGCCCCAGACTCCCAAAGGTGTTGCTGACCCCAAGAAGGGGATACGGGAATTCGTGGTAGGAACCGGCGGCAAAAACCAGCGCCGATTCAACAAAGCCCTGCCTACGACTGAGATCCGGAGCGATAAAACATTTGGAGTGCTCAAGCTCAGCCTCCATTCTGGGAGTTACGATTGGAAATTTATTCCGGTTCCGGGCGGACAGTTCACGGATTCGGGGAATGGCACGTGCCATTCGACTACCCCGCTGGGCGACCATTAATATCGGCATGGGCCCAAGGGGCCAGAGTCTTACCACTGATTTCCACTGAGGCCACTGATCGAAATGCCAGTTTTACCGCTGATTTGCGCTGATGGCCGGTGATAGAAGCGAACCAATGCAGAGCGAAAATCATTTAGCTGCGAATTCACGCGAATCAAGACGAATGGGATACTCGTGGCGGATTCAATTCGCCGATCAGTCCGGGCGATTGAAGCCGCCGTCTTCGTGCCTGAGTGCGCAACGATAATCGGCGAATCCTGGGATGGGGCTTTTGGCGGTGAGTGCCTCGTAGAGATCAATCCGGCCGTAGCCCATCTGTGGAACCTGAACGGTGTGGGTCAAGGCCTTCATTACGCTACACGGGGGATTGCCGGGAGATTGCTGGATAACCAGGGCCGAGGCGCCGGCCACGATGGGAGCGCTGAAGCTCGTGCCCCATCCGGCGGCGTAGAGATTGCCCGGATAAGTCGTAATTACACCTTCACCGGGAGCGGCGAAGATCACATCGGGCGATCCGAAGTTGGAAAATGCGCTTCTTTGGTCGGCGTTGCTGGTCGAACCGATCCCTATGACTCCCTCTGTGGCGGCAGGAAATACCGCCACTTGCTTGCCGTCGTTTCCGGCCGCCGCGATCACGATCACGCCATGATCGACCGCGTAATCAATCGCTCCATTTAACCCGGGCGAAGGCTCGGCCATCTCAAAGCTCATGCTGATGATGTTCGAGCCGTGATCCACAGCGTAGTAAATGGCACGCAGAATATTGTAGGTGTCCGAGGTACCATCGGCGTTAAATGCCTTCAATGGCATAATTTTGGCGCCGGGAGCAATCAAATGCACCAGGCCCGCAGTCATGGTGCCGTGTCCAAAGGCTTCCGGCGAGCCATCCAGAATGCTTTCAGTGGATTGAGTAAGGATCGCCAGCGTTGAATTGCTAAGCTGGGCCACGCGGTTGCTATCCAAAATACTTTCTGTTGATTGACTCAGCGATGCGGCAACGCTGGGCTTGAGATCGGCCAGTTCAGAGGCGCCGGCCTTATTGCGAGTGAAATCGTAGCCCGGCACCAATGCGCTCACCAGGGCGCGATGGTTCGGATCCACGCCGGTATCAATCACCGCCACCGTTCCAGTTCCGGTAAAACCAGTATCCTGAAGGGCATCTCCCCAGCGGATTATTCTAGTGGCAGGCTGCATCACATAGTTGCTGGGCACGGTAACGCCGTTGAAGGTGACCAGGGTGCGGCCCGGCAAGGAATCAAGAATCGATTCGGTGGATTGCGCAAGCGCCGGCGAAGTGGTGCCTGAGAGCTCCGGCATTTCAATGACCTGGTTAGGTTCAAAGGCCATGGTTTCCGGATCAGAACTTAACTCGGCCCGCAATGACGCAGGGTCCTTGGAGGGAGGAGCTGTCACCAGGTAAACAGCATAGCCGTACTTAGGATTCTGCCAAGCTGTCGCCTTATAGCTCAGCCCGTGGCGGCGATTCAACGAATCAACCGACGAAGGACTTGTGGTCAAAATGTATTCAGAGTGACCGCTGGACGCCTTTGTTTGGGCCGTGGCAGGCAGATTCAACAGGATGGCGAATACCAGAATAAAGAGACCGCTTGTCCTCATTGCCCGATTCCTCTTGTTCTTGCCATCCACGGTAACACGCATTCCTTGCTTCGGAAAGAGCTCTCGCTATCGCTAACTCTCAGGATTCGTGCCCTCCCAATGTCGCATTCATTCGTGCGCAACTTGCACGCAACATCGGCAAATGGAAAATTGGCAGGGGGAGTATATCCCTGAATCCAAGAAATGAAAGCAATATCTAGGTTACGAGGGTCATTTCAGATCATTTTAATTTGCAATTGCATAATGTTAGGTATAGATACCATTTTATTTTATTTTTATATGGCCAACCGCGAGATCTTGTTTAGTCGTGCCTAGCATTCGCTACCGGGTGCCCGCGCAGCCTCCATCGTCGCCGCCGTTCCCATCGCCAGAGCTCAACGCCTGGACGAGATCGATGCGACCGTGGCCCATGTCCGGTATCTTTACGGCCTTCCAAAGCGCTTTGATCATGTCCTCAAGCTTGATACCGGGATCCTGCTGCAACAGCAACGTAGCTGCCCCGGCGACCATAGGAGCGCTGAAAGAGGTGCCCCATCCCGCAGCGTAGTGATTGCCGGGATACGTGGTAATTACTCCTTCACCGGGGGCGGCAAACATGACATTCGTGCAGTTGGCGACAGGATTGAAGTTGGAGAATGTGCTTCTCGCATCCGCATTGCTGGTAGCTCCCGTGCCGAAGACATCAGGAAAACTGGCGGGAAATACGGCGGTGGAAAAATTGTCATTACCGGCGGCGGCCACCAGAAAAATACCTTTGGCCTGGGCATAAGAAACAGCATCCTGTAGTGCAGGCGAGGATTGCTGGATTTCGAAGCTCATACTGATAACGTTGGCTCCGTGGTCGGCAGCGTAATAAATGGCCCGCACGATTCCATTCAGGTCAGAGGTGCCATCGCCCCGGAAGGCCTTCAAGGGCAAGATCTTTGCCGTGGGAGCCACCAGATGCACCAAACCGGCAGTCATGGTGCCGTGCCCAAATTCGCGTGGCAGGTGGCCATCCAAGATACTCTCGGTTGATTGACTCAGGATTGCCAATGTAGAACTGTTGAGCTGGTCTACCTTATTGCTATCCAGGATACTTTCGGTGGATTGGCTCAACGACGCCGCAATGCTGGGACTCACATCAGCCAGCTCCGAAGCGCCGGACTGGTTGCGGGTGAAATCGAAACCCGGAAGCAGCACGCCGGACAACGCCGGGTGCCTGGGATCAACGCCTGTATCAATCACAGCGACCGTCCCCGAACCGGTCAAGCTGGTTGCGGAACGGGCGTCCGCCAAACGGACAATGGTAGTCGCCGGCTGTTGCAGATAGTTGCTGGGCACGGAGGCCCCAAAAAAATTCACCAACGTGCGGCTGGGCAATCCGTCAAGAATAGATTCGGTGGATTGGGCAAGATTGGCTGCCGTTGTTCCGGAGAGCTCAGTCACCCCGGTTGCCACATTCGGTTCAAAGCCCCGGACACGCGAATCAGAAATTACAGAAGATGGACTGGTGGAGGAAGCAGCGGTTACCAGGTACACGCCATAATTGAGGCTGGAATCGCTCCAGGCAGTACTTACATAAGCGAGCCCGTGACTCTTACAGACAGATTGAACCGCGCCGGGGTCTGTGGTCAGCAGGTACTGAGTCTGGGCCGCAAGAGGCAAACTAAGCAGCAAGGCGAAAATGAAAAAATAGGGGGTTCTCATCTTTCAATTTCCTCTTCTTCATGCAAGATTGCGACGAAGCAGCAGCCGGGAAGGCCAACTGCAAGAATTACTCAAGGAAGGAGACTTACTCGCCTCCCCGCTCATTCAGCACTACTTCAAGCTCCTGCCCTTTGGCTTCAAGCGGCACACGCAAATTGAGATTTGCTTGCGGGGTATACTCCAACTGAAACTCTCCAAAAGAATTGCTGAGTGACCGGGTCAGCTCGCGGTTACCGGAACAGAGAATAACCGGCACATGGGCCATCAACTCCTCCGGAATCCTGCGGTTAGCAATTTGTCCGACCATCACCATGCTGGATGCTCCACGCTCATGCTCAAAGCGCAGGTCAACCGAGTAATCCCCCGCCTGGAAAAGCACGTGCCGGCTGATTTGATGCCCGGCGCGTATACCCACAGGCTGAGGATCATTGGAGCTGTCGAAGACAGAACTGCCCAACATCCGTTTGAATAGAGAAACTTGTGGCTGCCGGTTCAGGGCAAACATCGCCTTGACCGATCGCTCCACGGCTTCAGGGACGTTGTAAGCATCTTCAGCCTTGCAAACCGTCGCGAAGCGCTCTAATAATTCCTTTATATTCCTGCAATTGGAGCAACCAGACTGGAGATGGGCCATCATCTCCCTACGCTGTTCAGGCGGCGACTGGTTTCGGACAAAATCAGCCCATTCGGCACGATCGAAATGGCGCACGATTCGAGTCATAGGAAAGGTCAGATTTAGACGGGGGATGCAGCTTCCGGGTCCACATCCCCCTGTTCTAGCAGTCGACGGATGAGCCTGCTGTGGTAGTAGAGTCATCCCAAAAGCCAAAAAATATAGGTCTGACCGGAAAAATTACGAAAATTTTCCGACCAAGGCAAAAGCCGCCCAAAAATAGGGGTGAGGGTGTTTCTCCCTCACCTTAAGCATGGCACTGCGCAGGGCGGCCGCTTTGTTGGGTCCGGCTTTGTAAGCATCGTAGAAATCACGCATCAACTCCGCGGTACTCTGGTCATGGATCTCCCACAGGCTGACCAACAGGGTTTGGGCCCCCGCATAAAGCAGGCCACGCACCAGACCGATCAGTTCATCTCCGCCCACAACCACGTTCATCCCTGTGCCGCAGCCGCTGAGCGTAATCAACTCGGCGTTCAACTCAAGCTGGTAAAGATCGAAGAGGTTCAACCAGGAGGATCCCAGCCGGATCGACGAAAACATGGGGTTATCCTGCCGGAAGTAGCCATGTGTCGCGATATGAATATACCTGCTTTGAGGGCCATACGCGCGCAAATTCTCTTCGGTGGCTTCCTGCCCTACGAACAGCCTGGCATTCCCCAAGGCTTTGGCCACAAATTGGGCCTCCTGCTCAATGTGCGGAGCCCGGCGGTCGGGAACAGCCATCACCAGGGAATGCCCGTTGGTTGACGGTTTCTTTTGCTGGCATAAGGCGAAGACGCTGCCACTGGGAGCGTACGAAATGGAATAGTCATCAATCAAATGCCGGTCATGGTCAGCCAGAGCATGGAACGGAAGGTAGTGCAGAAATCCGTGGGGCACCATCACCAGGTGTGCGGCATTCAGTTCCCTTCTGACAGGAGCGATAATCAGCGAGTAAAGCTCCCGGAGATGCGCTCGTGTAGCATCCAGCAGAAGCTGCCGGAAGGGACGAATGTAATCAGGTCCCAGGCGGAATTTAGCCAGTTGCAGCTGCAGCAGGCGCAAGTGTTCGCGCACGCGAGAGACCTGGACCACAGGAAGAATCTTTAAACTGTTCCTCGTGGCCAGGCAGACATAAAACATACCTCTGGCCTCATAGTACTCCACCAACATAGCGTCATCCGGCAGGCTGGCTTGCAGTTCCTCCACAGAAGCCGTGGCGGCATTTTGCAAGCCCACGAATTCGTGGTCCATGGATTGGAACCGGGAGAAGGCCTTCATCAATTCGTCTTCCATCTGCCGGCCTTGATGTTTCAATGCCTGAATTCGAGCCGAAGAACGCGCTCCGGGATTCAACTCTTCCAATTCAACCTGGTGATAGATCAAGGTAAGTTTTTGACGCAAGGCCCGGAGTTGCTCCATGGCGACTGAGTGTTCCCTGCTCCGGGAAACAAGAGACGGAGCACGAAAGGCGATCAAATCCGTCAAGCTTCTGGATTTCGCGCGCTCGATGTATTCGAATGCGGCGCGGTCCTGTTTTCCGCCGGAATCCGCTGCGAGCGAGGTGATGACCACACCTTCATAGATTGCCAGTTTGTTTTGCAGGAAGGCCATCTTCAGCTCTTCCCGGCCAAGATGGCTGCGCAGATCTTCCAGCTTTCCATAAGCATTCTGGTAGGCCTTGCGCGCCAGATCCAGTTGTCCATCCGCTTCTTCCACCTGACCCAGCACGAAGTAGGCCTGGTAGATGGCGGGCGAGTCGGCCGCACGGAGCCGGTTCAGGGCGGAGGCGCAGTGTCGCCTCGCTTCCGCCAGTGCACCTGCCCGAAGATCCAGAGAAGCAAGCAGCAACTCGCAGATAGCGGCCTTGGCCTGGAGCGGAGAAGGGCTGAAGTAGTTCAGCGCAGAAGCGGCAAGGTCATACGCTTGCTCGTCTTCGGAAGCTTCATAGAGCACCAGGGCTTTGTAGACATCAATGAGCGCCGGCCACAACTCGTTCTTTTCCTTGATGAAAAGATCGCGAGCCTGATCAAAAATCTCCAAGGCTTCTTTGTACCGGGCCTGATGGCTGAGAGCGATGGCATAAAAAGCGGCTGCCTTGGCTGTTTCGTACTGCATGCCCAACAGCCGAAAGCTGACAAAAGCCGCACGGGCCAACTCGGCCCCGCTTTCCGTGAGGTTCAGTTCCAGGTAGATTTCCGACTCATCCAGATCGCAAAGGGCCTGGTGATACTTGTCTCCTACTTCTTCACAAAGTTTGCGGGTCCTGTCATATAACTCTATGGCCCGCAGATACTCGCCGCGAAGGTAATAAAGGTAGGCAACGTTGTAATCGGCCCGCACTTCGAGCAATCGAAACCCGTGGCGCTTGCAGTGCTCCCGAGCAAGTTCATAGTTCTTCTCAGCGCGATCAAAATCATTCAGACTGACATAGCAGACGGCCAGATTGCGCAGAACTGCGGCAATGTCGTGGGCCTCACCCAAACGAAGAAACTCCTGGTAGGCCGATTGATACAGATCCAACGCTGCCTGGAAGCGGTCCTGACGGTAGAAAATATTTGCCATATTGCTGTCGAGGCGGGCCAGGCGAAGCCGATCGCCATTGGCGGCAAAGACACTTCGCGCCCGTTCTCCCAGCTTGAATGCCCGTTCGTACTGGCCGTCAAAAATCAGGCTTTGCAAGGCGCCGTTGATGGTTCTGGCAACATCCAAATCTCTTCCCAGGGAGTCAAAAATCTCCAATGCCTTTTCATATTGCGCAATGGCCTGGCGGTATTTTCCATTGAGGTAGAGAACGTGGCCAACCGCACGGGCGCTCTGAGCGAATGCATTGGGCTCTCTCAGATCGGCAGCTATCCACGACGCCGCTTCGGCCAGCCTCTCGGCGCGCTTGAGGTCGATGCCCGCCATATACACAACCGCGTCATAGAGTTTCTGGACAGATTGTTGGGTGCAGAGGTGCGGCTGATCATCAAAAAATGAGCGGCGCTCCTGCTCGCCTTCCATGAGAGAGAGGTCGATGATCCAGGATTCCAGCCCGATTGTCCGTTCGTGGTCCGCCATCACAGTTCCGGTTCGAGCTGAGGAGCTTTTGACATGTCCTGCATTAATGATTTCCGGCTGGGATGCGCCAGAATAACTCATCGGCATTCCAAAGAACATAGTTCTCTATAATCGCGGGCCGGAAATTGCCCAGGTCCTGATGTGCGCCCACCAGAATATGGGGACTGGCCAGACAGACAATCGGTAACTCTTCAGCGACAATCTGCTGAACGCGATCATATAGTCTTTTTCTCTGTTGATAGTTCAGGGTGGCCAGCTGCTTTTGCAGGAGCTGATCAATTTCACCCTCCCAAGGCGTCGCTGGTCTCTTTTCGCCTAGATGCCAGAGATGCGTCTGGCCGCTGGACAGCCACACGCTCATGGACGGCGTGGGGTCCACATCTCCGCCGGCAAGCCCCATGAGGGCCGTGTCAAAGTCATGGGATTGAACAACGCGATCGGTAGCTGCGCGGAACTCCAGTGAAACGACCTGGACTTTCATCCCCAAGTGCTTGAGGTCATCCTGGATCAGAGTGGCCATCTGGTTGCGCTGGGCGTTGCTTGAACTCACCAGGATGGTAAATTCCACCAAAAGTCCTTCTTTGTCCAAGAGATTGCCGTCTTGGTTCCACGAAAAGCCCGCCGATTGCAGGAGCTGACGCGCTTTCGCTATGGAATATTGCGGAACAGTAAGGGCCGGATTCATCCATAGCTTGTTGCCGGGCGTCACCTGAGATGCCAATGCCACACCACGTCCCCGGTACACCAGGCGCACGATGGCCGAGCGATCAATGGCAGACGAGACGGCCTGACGAAAGAGGAGGTCGTTGAACCATTTTTGGCGGCGCGCAACCTGCGGCAGCCGGCCTTCCGTATCGTCGTTCAGATTGAAAACCAGAAAATTGTATTCGAGTCCGGGGCCGGCATCCTCAAATTTGTAGTTGCGGGACTGCTGGTCCCTGGAAAGTACAGCGAAATTCTCCGCGCTCAATCCGCTGATGATTTGTGTGTCTCCGGCCTGAAAACGAATAGCTTCCGCATCCTGGCTGGAGACAAACAGAAACGTCAGTTCATCCAGATAGGGCAGCTTCTGCCCTTTTGCATCTATCTTCCAATAATTAGGATTGCGCTCCAGCACAAGCCTTTCGCCGGGCACAAACTGTTTCAGCCGAAAAGCGCCAAGACCGGCAATCTTGTCCGGGGTGACGTTCAAATTCCATGCCTGATTGATTTTTCCTTCGGCGTAATCCTTCTCCAGCAAGTGGCGGGGGAGCATGGCCAGGCTGTCAAAAACCCGCTCTGCTACCGAATAGGGCGCAGCAAAAGTAAAACGGACGCTGTAGGCATCCAACTTCTCCACGGTCATTGGCTGGCCGGAGACGAGCAGCAGATCGCGTTGCGGCGAATGGACCTTTTCATCGAGGTAAACTTTGAAGGAGAACACGACGTCGTCGGCATCAAAGGGCGCACCATCCGAAAAACGAATGCCGTGCCTAAGCTGCAAGGTGAAGCGTTTTCCATCGGGCGAGATGGTCCACGACTTGGCCAACGCGGGCTCTGTCTTCTGGGTGTAACGGTTGATATGAATCAGGTCGCCGCTGATGCATCGGATCACGTCCCGGGAAGGGCGATCCAGAGCAGTCACCGGGCTCAGAGTTTTTGGCTCAGCCCGTTCCGCAAATGCCAGCTTGCCTCCGGGCCGGCCCGCTTCCGAGGTGGAGCGCAGCCAATCTTGCGGGAATGCCTGCTGTCCCAGCAAGGCAGCAACACCCACAACCAGCAGAATGAAAACCCAAAAACTTTTCCCGCGGAAACGCACGTTTCAATCAGCCTTTTCGGATTGCAAGATTTTCAGGACACTGATTGTAAACGCGCATGAAGATAATCCGCCAATCCATGATAAGCAAGAAATACGGGGACCGGCGCAACTCCCGGCAGCAGCATCCACCAGTAAGAAATGAGAATGTGGTATTGCTGGGCGTAGGCCAGCATGTTGCCCCAACTGGGTACAGGCTCCCCGATACCCAGTCCCAGAAATGACAGAATGACTTCAGCCAGAATGAACTGCGGTATCAGCACTGCCATTTGGGTCAACGCAACGCCCCATGCCGAGGGCAAAATATGCCTGCGCAACAGGTAGAGGTTCGAAGCTCCAAATCCCCGCGCCGCCAGAACAAAGGTCCGCTCCCGTTGGCTCAACACTACGCCTCGCACAAGCCGCGCCGGGCGCGCCCACCCGACAAATCCAATGGTGGCAACCACCAGCAGGAACGCCGCCTCCGGCTGAATCTGCAAAGGCAAGACGGCACGTATGGCCAGCAGCAGATAGAACCAGGGAACCACAATAAAGATATCGGCAACGCGCATGACGACATCGTCAGCCCTGCCACCATAGAAGCCGGCAATTGCCCCTAGTCCGAGACCAAGGAGCACGGACAGAGCTGCCGCCAGAAATCCGCCAAACAGCGAGACACGGCCTCCGTAGAGCAAGCGCGAGAGTTGATCACGGCCGAAGCCGTCTGCGCCCAACAGGTAAATACGCGCCGGGGCATTCACACCAAATAAGTGGCGATGGCACGGCCAGATCCCGAAGAGCGAATACTCCTCACCCGCAGCAAAAAAGCCGATCGGATACATAGCGGAGCGGTCTTCGCGATACTCGTTTGAGTTTTCATCCCCACCGGCGACGGCGTAGACAAACGGCCGCAGATGGAACGTTCCGTTGAAATCGAAGAAGTGAACTCTCGTGGGAGGGGCAAAAGACTGGAAGCGTTCCTGGGTATCAAATCTGTAGGGCGCAACGAACCCGGCAAAGGTCACCAGCAAATGAATACCGGCAAGGCACCATAGAGCGAATGGCAGGCGTCCGGCGATTCTCATTCACTGTACCCGGATTCGGGGATCGAAAGCATAGAGAAGAATGTCCGCCAGAAGATTACCGGCCACCAGAAATAGTGTCGAGAATACGACGGCTGCAATCACCACGAACAGGTCCCGGCCCAGAATGGCCTCAATCAGCAGCGGCCCCATACCCGGCCAGCCAACAATGACCTCCACCAGCAACGACACGCTTAACAAGCCAGCTACCGAAAGCCCGAACAGCGAAATGAGCGGATTGGCGGCGGCCGGCAGCGCATGGCGGAAGAGCAGGCTGGTTGTGGAAAGGCCATGGCCTCGAGCGGCACGCATGAAAGAAGAATTCAACACTTCAACCATGCTGGCGCGAGTGTGGCGCAACAAAGTTGGCAACGAACCTACGACCAGGGCCGCCACTGGCAGAATCATGTGCCATGCGGTATCAAGCATACCCTTCCACCAGCCCTGCACCTGATTCGCAGAGTTCATTCCGCCTGCCGGGAAGGCTCCGGTGCGCAATGCAAACAGGAGAACCAGCAATGCGATCAGCAGATCCGGCAGCGCCAGCAGCGTGGATGTTCCGGCAGAAAAGACCCGGTCAATCCAGCTGCCCCTGCGGTACGCCGCCAGCACTCCCACGGGAACGGCTACGAACCAGGAGATCATCAGCGCCGGAACGGTAAGCAGCAAGGTGTTGCGGATTCTCGGCCCTAACAGAGTTGATACAGGAAGGTTGTAGGCAAACGAGTATCCAAACTCTCCTTTGGCAACGGAGCCCATCCAGTGAAAATAACGCGCCGGCAGCGGCCGGTC
>DATMMY010000163.1:0-6177 GCA_035569515.1 Candidatus Solibacter sp.
AGGGGCGCAATTATTGAGCCCAGCACGTAAGTGCTGGGGAGTGTTAGAGATAAATGACAAGTCCCGTAGGGACGGCATAAGGTTTCTCTTACGGCCTATTAATCGAGTAGGTTCGAGGAAAGCTTAAGTGAACAGTATTGGGCTTAGCCCCTGCAGATCCACGGACCACGAAAAGGACTTTCTCCGCAAACGGTTTTAGCTGAGCGAGCCCAGCAGGACTCTGGTGATAAACGTATTGACGATCAGAATCAGGATAGACGCAGCCACCACCGCCTGCGTGGTAGCGCGTCCCACCCCCTGGGTGCCCCCCGTTGTGCTTAACCCGTAGTAACAGCCAACCGTGGCAATAATGAAGCCAAAGAACACCGGCTTGATCAGGCCCATGAAGATGTCATCAAAGGCCAGAGACTGGTAAGCGGTGTTCCAGTATTGAAAAGAGTCGACGCCCAGCACGACGGACGAGACAAAATAACCGCCCACCAAACCTACCAGGTCGGAAATGATGGTGAGAAAAAACAGCATGAAGGTCGTTGCTACAACTCGCGGCGTAACCAGTTTTTTCGAGGGATCGGTGCCCAGGGCGCGCATTGCGTCGATCTGCTCGGTCACTTTCATGGAGCCCAGTTCGCTGGCCATCCCGCTGGCATTTCTTCCGGCAACCATCAGGCTGGTAAGCACCGGGCCGAGCTCCCGGATCATTGACAATGAAACCAGTTGTCCAATCAATGGCAGCGAGCCAAACCGGTTCAGCGTATTGGCGCTTTGCAGGGCCAGGACCATGCCGGTAAACATGCCAGTGAGCACCACGATGGGCAGGGAGCCCACGCCAATCAAGTCAGCCTGGTGGATCGCGTCGGCTACGTAGCGGGGACGCCGAAAGACGTTCGTAACGGAGCGGGCCGCTAGAAGATAGTAATCCTGGGCTGCCGCCACGTTGCGCTTAATCACTAGGGTGGGAGAGCTCAACGCCATGAAAGAGCCAACTATAACAGAGCTTCCGGTAAATTCCGAGCGGAGCAGGGAATTTGATCAGTGCAGTGTGTCGGCACAGCTCTGTTCGAGTCTTGGCCCAGTTATTTTCTGGATGCCAAAATATTGAATCAGAGAAAAAGCGGTTAGCTGGCCTCCTTGGACCTTTTTCTGATTTCGATATTGAGCCGCTTGATCTTCTGGTTCAGTGTGGAGAGCGGAATATGGAAGCGGTCTGCCGCCTCCGTCTGGTTCCAGTTGCATTTTTCCAGCATCTCCATGATGATGCGCCGCTCGCAGTCTTCAATGATTTCGAACAACGAAGCATCGGGACGGTGCTCAAATATCTTTCCGGCGGAGCCTCGACCCACAATGTGATCGGGGAGCAGCTCAATCCCGATCATGGGGCCGTTGGAGAGCACCACGGCCCGCTCAATCACGTTTTCCAGCTCGCGCACGTTGCCGGGCCAGCCATAATCCATGATGGGGCGTAATGCCTCAGACGCAATGAGCCGCGCAGATTTGCCGTTCTCCGCCGAAAACGAACCCAGGAAGTGGTTCACCAGCAGGGGAATGTCTTCTGTCCGGCTGCGCAGCGGCGGCAGATCAACGGTGATGACGTTGAGGCGATAGAAGAGGTCCTCGCGGAAGCGGCCTTCGCGCACCAGCGTCTTCAGGTCAATGTTGGTGGCGGCAATCACTCTTACGTCCACCTGGATTTCCTGTACGCCGCCCAAGTGCATGAATTTTTTGTCCTGAACCACGCGCAGGATCTTCGCCTGCGTCTCCAGGCTCATGGTGCCGATTTCGTCCAGGAAGATGGTGCCTCCATCGGCCACCTCAAACAGGCCTTTCTTGGAGGAGACGGCGCTGGTAAAGGCGCCTTTCACGTGTCCAAAGAGCGTGGACTCCAGCAGGTCGGTCGGCATGGAGCCGCTGTTGACCGGGACAAACGGGCGGTTCTTGCGCGGAGAATTGGCGTGGATGGCCTTGGCGATCAGCTCTTTGCCCGTGCCGCTCTCTCCCTGGATCAGCACCGTGGAACGGCTGGGCGCGACTTGCGACACCAGGTCGAAAATCTTGAGCATGATCTCGCTCTTGCCCACAATATTTTCAAAATTGTAGCGTTGCTTCAGCGCGCGCTTGAGTTGTTCATTTTCCTCTTCGAACCGGCGGCGAGATACCGCCGCGCGCACGTCCGCCAGCAATTTTTCATTGTCCCAGGGTTTCTGGATGAAGTTGTTGGCGCCATTCTGCATGGCCCGGACGGCGTTGGCCACGGTACCATAGGCGGTGATCATGATCACTGCCAATTGGGGATCGCGGTCGCGGATTTCCGCCAGGATTTCCAGGCCATTACGGTCGGGCAGCGCAAAATCCAGCAGGACTAGATCAAAAGGACAATCGCCCAGCTTGGCCAGTCCCTGTTCGCCGGTTTCGGCGGACTGCACCGAGTAGCCTTCGAATTCCAATAGCGTTTCCAGCGACTCACGGATAGCGGCCTCATCATCAATGATCAGGATAGAGCCCGCGGTTGTGGCTTCGACATGTTGACGGGTCAAAACTGCTACTTCAGACATTTACGGCCTTTCTAATCAGGGGGAATTCCAGATAAAAAGAGGTGCCTTGGCCAGGGTTGCTCTCTACCCGTATCTTTCCGGCATGCTCTTGAATGATTCCGTAAGTTACGGACAGCCCAAGGCCCGTACCGCGAGACTGGCCTTCCCGTGGCGTGGTCTTGGTGGTGAAGAACGGATCGTAAATCTTGCTAATGTGCTCCGGAGCAATGCCGGCCCCGGTATCGGTCACTATGATGCTGACCCCGCCGTTGTTGGCCGTCTGGACGCTTAAGGTCCCTCCGGTCCCCGCCATGGCATCTTTGGCATTCACGAACAGGTTCAGGAATACCTGCTGCAACTTGCCGGCATTGCCGTAAATCAGCGGCAGGTGCGGGTCAAGATTGGTTTCCAGCTTGATTCTGGAAGTCTTGAATTGATGTTCCAGAAGGGTGACGGTCTCTGCAATGATCTTGTTTACGTTGATGTCGCTGAATTCACTGCTGCTGGTGCGCGAGAAATTCAGCAGGTTGTTTACGATTTCCGAAGCACGGAAGGTCTGGCGGGTGATTTTTTCCAGTACGCCGGAGACGTTAGCGTCGCCGCCGGCCTGTTTCAGGAGCATCTGCGCGTAGCTGGAGATCACGGCGAGCGGCGTGTTGACCTCATGGGCCACCCCGGCCGCCAGCAACCCTATGGAAGACATCTTCTCTGCCTGGCTCAGCTGCGATTCCAGGTCGATGCGCTCCGTAATGTCGTCCACAATGATCAGCCGGCCAATCACGTTGAACTTTCTGGTGACCAGCGGGGCTATGGCGATGTTGGTAATACGCGCGTCGCCGGCGGGCGTGTGCAGGCGGAATTTATACAAGTTGTGGATTCCGGGGTTCTGGCGGAAGCGGTAGAACTCTTCCGTAAAGTCCCCGGGAAAAACCTCGCTCAAGCGTTCGCCCAGCACCTGGGAGCGAGGCATGGCATACATAACTTCCATCTGCGCGTTCCAGGATTCCACCCGGTCTTCCAGATCCACCGCCAGGACGCCCACGCTGATGGATTCAACAATGTTCTCGTTAAAGTCTTTGAGCCGCTCGTACTCGCTGGCCTTTTGCTCCAGCGACGCGTACAGCTTGGCGTTCTGGATCGCAATTCCGATATACCCGGCCAGCGTCTCCAGCAATTCAACGTCTTCGCTGGAGAGAAAGTCCCCCGCCATGGTCTTGCCCAGGGCCACTACAGCGATCGTGCGGCTCTGGACGGTGCAGGGGATGTAATAGTTCAGATCCAGCTTGGCAATGGTTTCGCGCGCGGTAGCGCTTTCCCGCAGGGCCTTGCGTGTATTGTCGAAGAAGATGTGTCCGGCATAGTACTCCGGCCTCTCCACCACCAGGAAACCCAGATCGAGCGGGCCGGAATACGAGATGCCAAACGACTTGGCCATCACAAATTCTTCAGCGGTGTTTCCGGTGGCCAGGAAGATGGCGATGCGGTCCACCAGCAGAGTGCGCGACAGGCGGTCAATCACCGAGCTGAGCATGGCGCTAAGGTCCATCTCCGAGCTTAATTCGCGCCCAAACTCGATCAGCGTGCGGCGGTAATCGTAGCGTTTGCGATAGAAGAACCGGTCAACCCGCTCCTGGAACCAGTTCTTCAAGGGATCAAAAGCCAGTGCAGTGACGATGATGGCGGCAATCAGTCCCAAGGGTCCGGCGTTAGGCAGCTTGGTATGAACAGCCTCCGCCAGCCCGGCAACCACGCCGAAATACGCGCCCACAATGGCCGCTGTGGCCAGGGTATAAGCCACGCCCCGTTTGAAGATGATGTCCACGTCCATCAGGCGGTAACGGAGGATTGCGTAGCCAAACGTAAGCGGCAGGAAAACCAGGGAAAACGATGAGATCTTCATCCCCGGAGTCGCTGTCGCGCCGGTCAGGTACGGAATGGCATAGAAGAGGGTGAATGGAGCGATGGCCAGGACCGTCCCGCGGGAGATCCACTTCATTTGCTGGCGCAGGATAGGGATGTTGGCTTTGCGGTAGCTGTCCCAAAGCACGGCTGCGGCCACAATAAAATAAAGCACCAGGTAGAGCATCTGCAGCCGGTCAAGGTTCCATCGCAAGAGCTCATTGGCTTCAAACTGCCAGATTGAGAGGGCGTAAATGGCGACCAGCACTGTCCCCGGCAAATACACCAGGAGCGCCAGCCAGCGGCGTCTTTCTACAAAATTTTTCCTCTCGGGAAAGGTCAAGGCAAAGTGCAGGAACAACGCGGGTTGCAGAGACCAGGCAACAACATTGGCCCAATAGATGATCCAGTCAAACAGATTGAACTTGCCGATGAAATGGAACGAATAAAGAACAAATGAGACCAGGCAGAAAAAATAAAAATGCGTGGATTTGGGCGCCGTCCAGCGCCGCAACAGCACATAGACGCCAATCCCCAGATAGATGAGCGCGATCAGCCTCAGGCCCTGATCGAGGGACCGGTCTGCAGGAATCAGAATCACGCCCGCCGGGGTTGCCAGGTGAACTCCGTTGCGCTCCAGTTCATAGTCCACCTTCGACCAGATCCCGGCTTTATAAAGCTTCCGGTTCAGGTCAGCAGCATTTTGCAGGGTCTGATTGCTGATCGTCAGAAGCCGGTCGCCGGGTTTGATACCAGCTTTGTCCGCCGGTCCGCCCCGGACGACGCGTTGGGCCTGAAATACATAGGTCCAAGCCACGCCGCCATCCGTAAGCGGGTTAAGAACATCTGTGTCTGTGGCCTGACGTGACGCCGCGAGTACAACCGTGGTGTCACCTTTCGCGCCCTCATGAGCCAGATGGTACTTCACTTCGGATCCAGCAGCGGCATTGCTCAACAGGTCCTTCAATTCGCTGACGGTAGCTATCTCTTGACCGTTGACCGCAAGAATGCGGTCGCCCGACCGGATGCCGGCTTTATCCGCAGGACTGCCCTGAAGAACGCTTTGTGCTTGAATGATGCGGCTCTCGAGCCACCAGACGCCGTCATCGGCAATGGGGCTTTGCGCTTCTTTCCAGTAGTTGATTCCGGCAAAGATAACAGCGGCCAAGGTCAGAAAGGCCAGCAAAAGGGCCGAAAATCGGAATTGAAAGTCTCTTCGCATCCGTTGCGCCGCCAGACGGTTTCTGGCCACATCCTGATCGGAAGCAGCCGTCCTCTCCGTGGAATGAAGCAACTTGGATGCCATGAGCAGAGCACAATGAATTTCAAATAAGTCTCGTAGTTAGAAGTGTTTACAGAATTATAAACAGCGCTTCCGCCGAAAACTACAAAATTATGGATTTTGATGTGGATTATTGTATTGAGAGAAGAAGGAAACCTTACCTCCGATTTCCGCTGAGGCCACATCGGAAAAGCGAGAGCATTTTTTACCTTCTCATTTGCGCTGATGGCCGCTGATCGGAAGAGCGGCAAAAACTGGAAATCTTAACTCAGAGCAGTTGGCGAAGCCGTACCGCTGATTTCCAATGAGAGGTCCATGTTGTGTTGGACGCAAGAAAAATGCGGGACGTAAAAGAAACGTCCCGCAGAACAGAAGCGACAGAGGCGATATCAGTTAAGTTTGATTTTTAATGTAGAAAGCCGGTTGCCTTACTAAAGATTCTTTTATGCCGTCCGAAGAACATTTTGC
>DATMMY010000164.1:0-5296 GCA_035569515.1 Candidatus Solibacter sp.
TTGACCAGCTTCAGGAACTCTTCGTGAACGCGGGTATCGTTGGAGAGTTCGGGATGGAAGGTGCAGGCCATCGTTTTACCCTGACGCACCAGAACCGGATCGCCATTACTGGCCTCGGCCAATACCTCGACGGTCTTCCCGGTCGCCACAATTTTTGGAGCACGGATGAAGACCATCTCCAATGGCCTCTCGCCCAATTTCGTCGGGGCCTGCTGGATGAAGCTGTCGATCTGCCGTCCGTAGGCGTTGCGGCGTATGCGGATGTCCAGCGCTCCCAGAGACACCTGCGAAGGGTTCTCAACGTCCTTGGCCAGCAGGATGGCGCCCGCACAAGTGCCGAACGATGGTTTGCTGCTGACGAAGTCGCCCAGTTTCTGCAGAAATCCACGCTCTTCCAGAAAATTCAGGAAGGTGCTGGATTCGCCTCCGGGGATGACGATGGCATCAATGGAATCCAGTTGCTCAGGCTTGCGCACCAGGAGCACTTCAGCACCCAGCCGCTCAAGTACAGCCTTGTGAGCTTCATAGTCGCCTTGGATTGCTAAAACGCCTATTTTCATTTCGATGAACACCGCGTAGGGATTGGGTAAATTGGTAATTGGGTAATTGGGTAATTTGGAAGAACGCGCATGCAACGCTTCAAAATTGCCAAATTACGAAATTACCCAATTACCTACCAGCCTCTGGTTTGGAGCATATCAGCCTCAGCCATGGCGGCCACTGCCAGCCCCTTCATGGCGCCAACCAGGTGCTCACTTACTTCAAGTAATACTTTAGGGTCGTCAAAGTGCGTAGTAGCGCGGACAATGGCGCGGGCGCGCTTCTCGGCCTCAGCAGGCTCGCAGAAGTTGATCGAATCTTCCATGAAGATCCCGGAGCCTACAAAGACCGCCTCTGCTCCAAGCTGGCGAACCAAAGCGGCATCGGCCGGGGTGGCAATACCACCTGCGGAGAAGTTGGGAACGGGCAACTTGCCGGTCTTGGCCACCATGCGAACGATCTCGTAAGGCGCCTGCAGCTCTTTCGCGCGGGTGTACAGCTCATCGTCACCCAGAACTGTCAACAGCCGCATATCGCGCGTGATGGCGCGCAGATGCTTGACGGCATGAACCACGTCACCGGTGCCGGCCTCACCCTTCGTGCGGATCATGGCAGCGCCTTCAGCAATGCGTCTCAGGGCCTCACCCAGGTCGCGCGCCCCGCAGACAAATGGGGTCTTAAAGGCGTGCTTGTCCACGTGATGGGCCTCATCGGCTGGCGTCAGGACCTCAGATTCGTCGATGTAGTCCACACCAAGTTCCTGCAGGATCTGGGCCTCGACAAAATGGCCGATACGGCACTTAGCCATTACGGGAATGGAGACGGTGCTCATGATCTCGCGGATCTTCTTGGGGGAAGCCATACGCGCCACACCACCCTGGGCGCGAATCTGGGCAGGAACCCTCTCCAGGGCCATGACCGCCGTCGCTCCAGCTTTTTCCGCGATCTCGGCTTGCTTGGCATCGGTGACGTCCATAATCACGCCGCCCTTGAGCATCTCTGCCAAGCCCACTTTCAGCCGCAATCCTGTATTGCCATTCAATTCAGACATAAGGAAAACTCCCACGCCACAGATTTCTTTGAGGTGAACACTTTATTTTACCTGTTTGGGAACTTTTGTGCTGAAGTCAGCGGATGAGGACCCTATGGTTCATCTTAGTCAAGAATATTTGAGTCTTACCGCAATGGTCGCAAAGGGCGCAAAGGAAAACCGCATATGTCAATTCAGCGCTTTCCATTTTCGTTGCGCCTGCCCCTGGGGGACTGCGCATTTTTGGCGATGAACTTGGCAAACATCTTTGCTGGATCCACGGCGATAAAGAGTCCTTTGCTGCGGGCCAGGACCTCGCCTGCCTCATTGGTGATCTCGGCTACGTTGACATGCTGCCGCCCCTGGACATGACTTTCGTGCCCAATCACCATCAGCGGCTTTCCCAAAGGAACAGGCTTCATGTATTCCACATCCATCTGCTTGGTGAGCGCCAGCACGTTGCGAAACTTGTTTACCTTGCCCATGGCTTCGTCCAGGATGGTGGCGATAATTCCGCCGTGCGCGTGGCCGGGAGGGCCCTGGTAGCGCCGTGTCAGCTTGAATTTGCACATGGTCCGCTGGGCTTTGTCATCACTGTAAAACTTCAGGCGCATGCCGTCAGGATTATCGCGGCCACAACCGAAACAGTGGTTAAGGCGGTGTTTCTGGTGTTTGGTACCGTGTCCGTGGAATGGTTTGTTCTTGGCCATGAGCTCAGCAGAATTTTAGCAGGGAAACGGCGCGTTTACCGCAAAGGACGCTAAGGGGCAAAGGAAGACCAAAGTCTTACCACTGATTCTCACTGACACCACTGATCGGAACAACGCAAACCTAAAAAGTTTTGCCGCTGATTGCGCTGAAATCCGCTGATCGGAAAAGATACGACACGACGACTCTTTTTAAATTACGCGGATGGCTTTTGGGCGACTAACTCGGCGACGCCTTTTTCTTTCAATGTCTCGTGGTAATGCAAAACGCGCAACGCCTGAAACGCATGCAGCAGTTCGTTGGGTTCCAGCAAATACAGGGGATGGCTTGGGCCGCGCCCCAGGCGCTTGCTCTCGGTGGTGTAGGTTTTGTAAATCAGGAATCCGCCGGGCCGCAACGCAGAAATCAAGGCAGGGAAGAGCGACCGCTGGAGATAGAAGAAAACTAAAATCAGGTCGTACTGTTGCTGTCCAAGATCGTGCACCTGGGCGAGGTCCATTACCTGGGTTTCCAGCCGGGCAGACGTAGTCGAGGGTATCTCGACTCCAGCACGCGCAATACGGGCGCGAGCTGGGGATACCGGCTGCTGCGTTCCGCGCGTGAGGTTGTGTGCGAGTTGGAAATTCTTTCGCGCCAGAGTGAGGCCGACTTCGGAGACATCCACCAGCTTTACTTTCCACCCACGTTCAGTCAGCCAGAGCGAATGCCGTCCAACGCCTCCGGCAACATCGAGCGCATAGCCCGGCGTGGTCTCCGCGAGAAATTCAGCGTAGGCGTTTAACAGGAAGGGATCAGGCGCCACAGACACGTGCGATCCTTCAGCGTACTTCTTGTTCCAGAGCGTTTTCTCGTCTTTGTCCGTTTTTTCGTCTTGCCCCATGGTTCGCTTCACTGTCCGGAGTCGAGATACCCTCGGCTGCATAGGAGTATGCCGTTCAAATTATTAATCGTAAAACAGCTATTTTGCTGCGCTATACTTCTTAAAGAGTGGCGCATATCGGACAAAAGACGTTTTATATAGAGACCTTTGGTTGCCAGATGAATGTCCATGACTCGGAAAAAGTCATTGGCACTCTGGTCCAGCAAGGGTATCGCCAGGTGGAAACTGTGGAACAGGCCGATCTCATTTTCTACAACACCTGCTCCATTCGCGATAAGGCCGAGCAAAAGGTCTTTCACCGGCTCCAGGACTACAAGAAGCTTCAGGCCCAGGGCAAGAAGTTTGCCGTGCTTGGCTGCGTGGCCCAGCAGGAAGGCGAGAAGATCTTTGAGAAGGCCCCATATGTCTCCATGGTCGCCGGTTCAGCCTCCTACCGCAACCTGCCTCAGATGCTGGTTCAGCTTGAAGCGGGGAACAACCGGGTAACGGGCCTGGATGACCGCGAGACCGATCTGACCTTTGAGACCGAGTTTACCGCCCGCAGCAACCCTCACCGGGGATACATCACTATCATCGAGGGCTGCGACAAATTCTGCGCCTATTGCGTGGTTCCGTACACCCGTGGCAAGGAGCGCAGCAGGACCTCGGATTCGGTGCTGGCTGAAGCCCGGCAGATGGCTGACTTGGGGTATACGGACATCCAACTGTTAGGGCAAAACGTGAATGCCTACTTGGATCCTACAGGAAAGAAAAGCTTTGCTGAGTTGCTTTATGCAGTCGGATGCGTCCCTGGCATACGCCGGGTGCGCTTTACCACCTCTCATCCTCGGCATTTCGGAAAGGACATTGTAGAGGCCATGGACGCCCTGCCCAGCATTTGCGATCACATCCATTTGCCGGTACAAAGCGGGTCATCGCGCGTCCTGAAAGCCATGAACCGGGAGTACACCCGTGAGATGTACCTGGAAAAGATCTCATGGATTAAGGCAGCCAAACGGGAGATTGCCATTACCACTGATGTGATCGTGGGCTTTCCCGGCGAAACCGATGCCGAATTTGAAGAAAGCATCACTTTGCTGCATGAGGTCCAGTATGACGGCGTCTTCAGCTTCAAATACTCTCCCCGGCCTAATACTCCCGCCCTGGGGATGATTGATAGCATTGCCGATGAACAGAAATCCAGGCGTTTGCAGATCCTCCAAGAGCGGCAGCGGGAGATTCAAAGGGTCAACTACGAAAGAAGAGTGGGAAGAACATTTGAAGTGATGGTTGAAGGTAAGAATGAGGCGCGCGGACAAGTGATTGGACGAACCTCACAGAACATTACTTTGAACTTCACTGCCAATACAGTGGTTCCAGAAGCGGGAACCTATGCTAATGTGCTGGTAACTAAAAGTTTTCCAAACAGCCTTGTAGGCGAGATGGTTGAATGAGCAGCGGGAGGGCCAGATGGAAGTCGAGATGAAAATTCGGGGATTGATGATGGATCCGGTCACCAATATGCCCATCGTGGTGCTGAAAGACGTGACCAGTGATGTAGTGCTGCCGATCTGGGTAGGCGTCTACGAGGCCAACGCGATTGCCCTGGAGATCGAGAAGGTCACCACTCCCAGGCCCATGACCCACGACCTGATCAAGAACCTGCTGGTTGGCCTGGATACCCACGTCCACAAGGTGGTGGTCAACGAGCTGCGCGACGATACATTCTTCGCAGTCATCTGGATGGAGCGCGAGGGTAAGATCATCAGCCTGGACTCACGTCCGTCTGACGCCCTGGCTCTGGCATTGCGGCTGGATTGCCCAATTTTTGTGGAAGAAGACGTGTTGAAGACCTCCAAGCAGGCTGGCGCATCGGCCGATCGCACCTCCTCCGAGGACCTGCGTAAGTGGTTGGAAGGGCTAAACGATGAGGACCTGGGACGGTATAAGATGTAAGCCGAATCGGGTGCCACAGAGTGCCAAGATTGCCATAATCGCAAAGCAGAGACCTGGGAAGAATGCCCTGCGTATCGTTCCGATCGCAGGATCGTCTGGTTCCTGATCAACATGCCTGATCCTGCCAACCAACTCCAACAACTCTATCTTGCCGGGTTTGACCTCCAGACCTTCGAGCGCTTTCCCAAGGCGATTGGGGTCTT
>DATMMY010000165.1:0-9860 GCA_035569515.1 Candidatus Solibacter sp.
TCCCAATAGGGCCGCCACATAAGCATGACGGCGAGACTGCGGCTGAATGCCTTTCCTGGCGTCCACAAGAATGATGGCCAAATCGGCACTCGAAGCGCCCGTGACCATGTTGCGCGTGTATTGTTCGTGGCCGGGCGTATCCGCCAGAATGAACTTCCGCCGGGCCGTGCTGAAATAACGATAGGCAACATCAATCGTGATCCCCTGCTCCCGTTCCGCCCGCAAACCATCGGTGAGCAGCGAGAGGTCAGGATGTCCGTCCCCGCGGTTCAGCGAGGCGCGCGTGACCGCCCGCACCTGGTCCTCGTACACGCTGCGCGAATCAAACAGCAGGCGCCCAATCAGCGTGGACTTGCCATCGTCCACGCTTCCGGCGGTAGTAAAACGCAACAGGTCTTTGCGGTTTTCCTGGTCGATAAAATTGCCGATATCAAATGCTGCCGCGATCGTAGCCATTCGTTTCTTACTCCTTAAATGCTTGACCAAACCACAATTTCGATAAAGCAAAGATGTTTGCTCGGTCTCGATTTCAGATCACCCGATCCCCCGATGTCCCGATGTCCCGATCACCCGATTAATCGAGACCGCTTCAATCTCAAATATCACTGTCAGAAGTAACCTGCCCTTTTCTTGAGTTCCATGGAGCCATCCTGGTCGTGGTCAATGACTCGGTTCTCGCGCTCCGACCGGCGCAGAGAAATAAGCTCTTCAATAATTTTCGGTACTGTATCCGCATCCGAACGAATCGCTCCGGTGCACGGACTGCATCCCAGCGATCTCATGCGGCAGCGGACCAGTTGCGGCTCCTCGCCGGGTCCGAGCGGAACAAACGGCTGCTCCAGCGGGATCAACGACTCCCCCCGCACCGCCATCCAGCGCTCTTTGGCAAAGTAGAGCGGCACAATGGGAATCTGCTCCACGTGGATGTAGAGCCAAACGTCCAACTCCGTCCAGTTCGAGAGTGGAAACACGCGGGCGCTTTCTCCCGGACCGAGTTTGCCATTGAGCAGCGTCCAGATCTCCGGCCGCTGGTTCTTGGGGTCCCACTGGCCTTTGGCGTCGCGAAACGAGTAGACCCTCTCCTTGGCCCGCGACCGCTCTTCATCGCGACGCGCCCCGCCAAAAGCGGCATCAAATCCGCCCTCCTGCAGAGCAGCCAACAAGGATTCGGTCTTAAGAAGCTGACAGCAGCGCTGTGTTCCCACGCGAAATGGATTGGTCCCCTCGGCCAGCGCCCCTTCATTTCTGTGGACGATCAGCCGGGCGCCGATCTCTCTGGTAAAGCTGTCACGGAAGGTAATCATCTCGTGGAACTTATATCCGGTATCCACGTGCAGCAGAGGAAATGGGATCGGCCCGGGATAAAAGGCCTTCTGCGCCAGCCGCAGCATGACGGAGGAGTCCTTGCCGATGGAGTAGAGCATCACCGGATTCTGAAATTCAGAGACCGCTTCGCGGAATATCTCAATGCTCTCGGCTTCGAGCATTTCCAGATGTCCCAGGCGGGCCGGATTTTTGATCTCAGGCATTCAACTCAAGTCCTTTTTGCGGGGAAAATAAAAAACCCACTCACGCTGGTATCTGTGAGTGGGTTCGGGCTTTATTTAGAAAATAATTGCGATTTTCAGGCAGCCGAACAATAACTCGCCAGACACATGTTGGCTGGACAACAACACAGCTCGGTCTGGCGAATGGTGTTCACAATTTGAATGATAGGCAGAGAATGCAAGATCTGTCAACCTGTGAAGAATTTGAAATTTGTAATTTATAAAAATTTATAAATTGCAATTTGAAAACCGAAGAAGCAAGGTGGGTCACAATAAAATTGCGCGAATTGAAAATTACGCAATTACCAACTTAACCAATTACCAAATCCCTCAGACTTTAGCCGCGGTTTGCCTCGAAAGCCAATCAAGAAACAGCTGTTCGAAAGATCTGTCCTTGGCGCGCAGGAGATGCCGGACTGTGTGTCCGGTGGCCAAATGGCAGGTCTCTTCGGCAATGTTCTTGGCATGGTCTCCGGCGCGCTCCAGAGCGTTGGCCATGGAAAGCACATGCAGGCTTTCCTGCCCTTTCAAGCCATCGGAATTTTCCGTGTGGCGCACCAGCAGCAGGTTGCGCAGCCTGTCAATCTCAGCATCGGTACGAATTACATTCAAGGCCATATCGACATTGCGTTCGGTGAAGGCCTTGGAAACCTGGTCCAGCATGTTTTCCAGCAGGCATGCCATCTTGGTGAGCTGGCCGATATCTTCCATATCGATGCGGTTTCTTACGATGGAGGCCCGTTCGGCGAAGCTCACGATCAAGTCTCCAATGCGTTCCAGATCGAACATCAGCTTCATGCACGCCAACAGCTCTCGCGCCTGGTCCGGAGTAACCTGGGTAATGACCGGAGCCAGCCGTTGGTCGAGATCCCGATCCAGTTCGTCCAGCTTTTCCTCGCAGCTCCTGACTGTCTTGAGGGCCGCAGAAGAGCCATTGATCAGTCCATCAATGGCATTGGAAGCTGCCTCTTTGGCTACGCCGCATGCTTCTAAAGTAAGCTCAACCAAATTCGAGCTTTCGGAATGTCCCTTGAGGAGAGCAGCTACAGCAGCGTTCATAACACCTCTTGGCCGGAGAGTAGAGCCGGGATTGCGTCGTGGCTTCAAAGAGAAGCGACGATTCCTGCGCCGCTCAAAGTATGAAGTGGGCAAGATACCCGCAATGTACCTGCTAATTCATAGCTGTTTGAGGTTAAAGGGAGATGAAGATAGGGTAAAAATCCACAGAAATATTGGAAGCAGAATTGCCGTCCTGACGGATTCGCGAAATGCGGTCTCGCCCGGGATGAAATTCAAGGTTACGTTCAAGCTAGAAGCAACTCAGACCGCCACGGCCTGCCTGCATGGCCGGTCGCCGGTTTTTCTGCCGTCGAGCCAGAAAATCAGGTGGCCGGCCACGTTGACGGAATGATCGGCAATTTGCTCCAGATAACGGGAGGCCAACATCAGGTTGATATCTCCGGGGCTTTCGCTGCCTGGTTTAACCCGTTCCTGCAGCTTGCGGAAAACATAATCGCGATAGAAATCGACCGTTGCTCCGCCGCCAACAGCGTTCGCCGCCAGCACCTGATCGCCGTGAATCAGGGCGCGCAGGGTCTTGCGTGAGATGTGGGAAACGGCGATAGCCATGGGCTGCAATTCAGAGTAGTCCTGGGGCTTTCCGCGCCCGGCCAGGCTGTTGATCTTGCGCCCGATATTGGCCGCAAGGTCGGCCATGCGCTCCAGGTCTTTGTTGATCTTGAGCATGGAGGCCGCCTGGCGAATTTCCTGCAGAGTTAGATCTCCTTTTTCCAGGACGGCAAAAATGGCGGAGTCAATCTTCATTTCGGTAGTGTTGATGGCCGGTTCTTTCTGCAGAATGGCGCCGGCCATTTCCACGTTGAAGCTCAGAAGCGACTCAATGGCCAGGTCGATCATACTTTCAACCTCTCTCGCCATGGAGATGATAGGTTGAACGATTCTGCTTTGCAGTGCTGGAGACTTCCCGATTGTGTTCATCATGGTCTGCTTCCTGCTTGATCTTGGATTCGATATGACCCAGTATGGAATGGATTCATTAAATGTGGATGAAACCGGAATAAAAGTTCGCTCAATCCCTTAGGGGGTGGGGATTCTTGTGGTGGGAGATCCACACGCGGCAATCCGGTGGTTACACCGTTATTTCATGATTTCAAAGCGGTAGCCTGTGCCGCGGACGGTTTTCAGATATTGCGGCTTCTCAGGATCCTGCTCAATCTTTTCCCGTAGCTTTCTTACGTAAACGTCCACCGAACGTGGACTGACGAAGGTGGTATCGCGCCAAACCGCGTCAAGCAGCTGGTCACGGGTAAAAACCCTTCCCGGACGCTGCGCCAGATAATGAAGCAGCCGGAACTCCGTAGCGGTGGTGACGGCTGGATTTCCGCGCACGCTCAAGGTCATGGCTGCCGTATTGATCTGCAGCTCTCCTACGGTGATCACATCGGGCGTTAGCGGCGGCTCACAACGGCGCAGCACGGCCTTGACGCGCGCCACCAGCTCCCGTGGGCTGAAAGGCTTGGTGATGTAGTCATCGGCCCCCATTTCAAGCCCTAGAATGCGGTCCACCTCGGTGGTCTTGGCGGTAAGGAAAATAATGGGAGTCATGGAGAGCAGAGCTCCCGCTTGCCGGATTTGCCGGCACAACTCCAGGCCATCGCCTCCGGGAACCATAATGTCAAGCAGGAACAAAGACGGCCGTTCCTTCTGCGCGTCCAGCAGGACTCCGTGCGTGGTGGAGAACGCCCTTATCCGGTAGCCGGCAGACTCCAGGCTATGGCGCACCAGCCGGGCAATGTCGACATCGTCCTCAACCACAAAGATCTTCGGGTTGCTCATCTTGGGAGCGCTATTGACCGTAGATTCGGCTAGTTGCGTCACTGGAGCTCAGATTACACAGCGATTGTTAAAGGAAAATAAAAAACGTGGAACTGTGGATTAATTGTTGAAAACCTCGGCGCGATTTTAAAGAAGTTTTAACAAACCGCACATCTAAGCTCAATGTTCAGCTTCTACATTCACTTGCTGCACCTCTTCTGCACGTTCAACATCCCCCAAGGAGGAATATCAATGTTGTTTGGTTCAAGTTCCAGGCAGGCGGTTGCCAAATTGGCGCTGCTGATTGCATTCTCCGTCTCGCTCGCCTACGGCGCGGACGAGAAAGAGCACCGCACCACCACACCGATCAAGCATGTAGTTGTGATTTTCCAGGAGAACGTCTCGTTCGACCACTATTTCGCCACTTATCCCCATGCGGCCAATCCTGCCGGCGAACCTCGCTTTGTTGCTCGCCGGGGTACACCGACTGTGAATGGGCTCAGCGGGGCATTGCTCACCAGCAATCTCAACCTGGTCAACCCCTTTCGCTTGGGCCGCTCCCAGTCCGCGACCTGCGATCAAGACCACAACTACACGGATGAGCAGCGGGCCTTGAATCACGGCGTGATGGATCAATTTGTCCAGACAGTGGGTACCGGTCCCGGCACTGACGGAATCCTGACCTGCAAGAAGACCGACGTGATGGGATATTTTGACGGCAACACCGTAACGGCATTCTGGAACTACGCCCAGCACTTTGCCATGAACGACAATTCCTTCAACACTACTTTTGGCCCGTCGACACCGGGTGTAGTCAACCTTATCTCCGGACAGACGGGCGGGGCCACCCGGGTGAGAGGTTTCTTTGCCGGCGATATAGCCGGGGGCTCCGTCATCGGAGATCCGCAGCCGACTTTCGATAAGTGCTCGAACCGCGAAACGATATCCATGAGCGGCAAAAATATTGGCGATCTACTCAATGCCAAGGGTGTGACCTGGGGATGGTTCAATGGCGGTTTCCGCGATTGCACCGCCTCTCACATCGGCAGCAACGGCAAACCCAAGGGCGACTATATTCCCCACCACGCCGGGTTTCAGTATTATGCATCCACCTCCAATCCCAACCATCTGCCACCGACCTCCGTGACCATGATTGGCCACCAGGGAGACCAAGGCAATCACAATTACGACCTCACTGATTTCTGGGCGGCCGTGAATGCCAACAACCTTCCTGAAGTCAGCTTCCTGAAGGCCCCGGCCTTCCAGGATGGACATGCCGGTTATTCCGATCCGCTGCCGGAACAGCAATTCATTGTGGAGACCCTTAACCGTTTGCAAAGCCTTCCCGAGTGGAACGAGACTGCGGTCATCATCAGCTATGACGACTCCGACGGCTGGTATGACCACGTGATGCCGCCCATCATCACGCCCTCGAATACCCCGGCTGACGCGCTCAATGCTCCCGGCAGTTGCGGAACGAGCGCTCCAGGCGGCATCCAGGGAAGATGCGGATTTGGTCCGCGCTTGCCGCTGGTGATCGTTTCTCCTTTCGCCAAGGAGAACTTTGTGGATAGCACCTTGACCGATCAGTCTTCAATTCTCCGCTTCATTGAAGACAATTGGACGGTTGGCAGAATTGGCAGCGGGTCCGCCGATGAGCGGGCCGGCTCTCTCCTGAATATGTTCGATTTCAGCGGGCGCCGCCACGACCGGAAGTTATTCCTGGATCCCATAACCGGCCAGCCGGTCGATAGAGACGAAGACCGGGATAACGATTAGACGAACGATCTGTTTCACTTCAAAGGCAGGGCTTCGGCCCTGCCTTTTCTTTTAGCTTCTGGATTCGTAATCCCATCCCGGCAGGAATGGTTGGGGCTATTACATGTCTTGTCCGAGCCACTGGTCTACACAAAAGTGAAGATGTGATAAATACGCCGCAGAGCTTTGGATCTTACGGCAAATTTACTGGAACCGTACCTTCACATCCGGTCGCTTCACCAGGTGGATACTGTCTACAAACCTCACCTTGCCGCTCTTGCGCGTCATCACGATCGAAGAGGTGCGCGTGCCTTCGCCGAAGAAGCGAACGCCTTTCATCAAGGCGCCATCAGTCACACCGGTAGCGGCAAAGACGATGTGACTGCCTGGAGCTAAATCTTTGGACGTGTAGATTTTGTTTTTGTCCTTGATGCCCATTTTTTCAATGCGCTCTTCGAGTTCGGGTTTGTCAATCACCAGGCGGGCGAGGATCTCGCCGTTCAGGCAGCGCATGGCAGCGGCGGTGATCACGCCTTCGGGCGCGCCGCCGGTTCCCATCACCGCGTGGACGCCGGTACCAATCACGGCAGCGGCAATTCCGGCGGAGAGATCGCCGTCGGTGATCAAGCGTATGCGGGCGCCGGCCGCGCGAATATCGTCAATCAGCTTCTGATGGCGCGGACGATCGAGCACTACAACCACCAATTCATGCACGTCGCGATCCAGCCGTTTGGCAATGGCTTTCAGATTGTCGGCCACGGGCGCGTCCAGATCGACCACACCTTTACAGGAAGGGCCGACCACCAACTTCTCCATATAGCAGTCAGGAGCATTCAGCAGGCCGCCTTTTTCTGACGCAGCCAGCACGGTAATCGCGCCCGGGGCCCCGGTGGCACAGAGGTTGGTGCCCTCCAAGGGATCGACAGCGATATCTACCTGAGGGAAGGCCGCGCCGTCTTGCCAGCCCGCACCCACTTTTTCTCCAATGTAAAGCATGGGAGCCTCGTCGCGCTCTCCTTCGCCGATCACGATGGTTCCACGCATGGGAACGCTATCCATGGTGTGGCGCATGGCTTCTGTCGCCACCTGGTCGGCTTTATGCCGGTCTCCCGTGCCCATGGTATGCGCCGATGCGATCGCGGCATCTTCCACCACCCTTACAAACTCCAGGGCCAGCTCAAATTCCAACGCGTTCGCATGCTTCTTTGTCTCCGCCGCTTTTTCCACGACATGAGTCGCCATAACACGCCTCCCATAAGATTTCGGAATCGGTCTACGAACTGTTAGAACGCGCTGATGCCCGTGATGTTTTCTCCAATGATCAGCGCATGGATATCGTGGGTGCCCTCGTAGGTTTTCACGCTCTCCAGGTTCATCATGTGGCGCATGATCGGATAGTCGTCGGCAATGCCGTTCGCGCCCAAAATGTCACGCGCCATGCGCGCGCACTCCAGCGCCATCCACACATTATTGCGCTTCGTCATAGAGATATGCTGGTGGCCGACCTTGCCTGCATCCTTGAGCCTGCCGACCTGAAGGGCCAGGAGCTGTCCCTTGGTGATCTCTGTGACCATCCAGGCCAGTTTCTCCTGTACAAGTTGATGAGATGCAATGGGCTGGTCGCGGAACTGCTTGCGAATTTTGGAATATTGCAGGGCCGTGTCATAACACGACATGGCCGCCCCAATCGCCCCCCAGCCAATCCCATAGCGGGCCTGGTTCAGGCACATGAGCGGAGACTTCAGTCCGTCGGACTTGGGCAGGATGTTCTCCTCAGGAATGCGCACGTCCTGTAGCGACAAACCCGAGGTCACCGAGGCCCGCAGCGACCACTTGCCATGCACGTCTTCGGCTTTGAAACCCGGACGGTTGGTCTCCACCAGAAAACCCCGAATGCGGTTGTTGTGCTCTTCCGATTTGGCCCAGACTACCGCCACGTCCGCAATGGAGCCGGAGGTGATCCACATCTTTTCGCCGTTGAGCACATATTCATTGCCGACTTTCCTGGCGCGGGTGCGCATCCCGCTGGGGTTCGATCCAAAGTCAGGCTCAGTGAGCCCAAAGCATCCCAGCTTTTCGCCCTTGGCCATGCCTGGCAGCCATTTTTCCTTTTGGGCGTCACTGCCAAAGCTGTAAATAGGGAACATCACCAGCGCCGATTGCACGCTGACAAAAGACCGAACGCCGCTGTCGCCACGTTCCAACTCTTGCATAACTTGCCCATACTCCACGTTCGACATGCCGGCACAGCCATAGCCCTTGAGGTTTGCGCCAAAAAAGCCCAGCTCGCCCATGGGCTTGACCAATTCGCGGGGAAAACGGCCTTCCCGATTGCACTGCTCAATGACGGGGATGAGGTTATCTTCAATGAATTTACGGGCAGTATCGCGCACCAGGCGTTCCTCTGCGCTCAAGAGAGAGTCAAACTCGATGAAGTCCACTCCCTTAAACTTAAAGACAGGCATAATAATTTCTCTTTCTGGATGAACGACGGTTCCGGCTGCGAAGGATGCGTTGGGTAAGGCAATCAGCCCGCTCGCAGCAAACCCTAAAAACTAACAGAGCGCGGAACAAGGGTCAAACTTGAGCCGCATTGCGGGGCGTCCGAGTCCGCAGGCGAAACCCTGAGCGAAAGCGAAGGGTTTGTTCTTGAGCCGCATTGCGGGCGTCCGAGCCCACAGGCGAAACCCTGAGCGAAGCGAAGGGGCTGGTTTGAGCCGCTTCTTCGGATTTCTAAGAGGCATCTTGGGGATTCTTCGGGACAAAGAACGTCCCTCCTAATGACAAGCGGGTGAGGAGGGCGGCGCGTGGAAACAGTGATCAGGGTGGGGATGGCTTAGAGTGGATACTACACCTTCTGCCCCTTGTCATTAGGAGGCCGTTCTTTGGCCGAAGGATCCCCACGCTCTCTCACGCGACGACATGGACGAAGGTCCCACGATGCCCATTCAGCATACTGCTCCTGGCAAGAGACCGCGTAAGGTTCCCATTTTTCCGCAACTGTTTAGCCGCCTCTGAGCCAGCAGCTAGAAGCCAGCAGTTCAAAGCTGCCCTACTGCAATTCGATCTTGCTCACCGTCATGTGGTCGCCATCCACGCTTCCCGTCACAACCACCTGGATGTCGTTCGGCTTGGTGATGCCCTCAATGAATTTCTTGGCCTGTTCGTTGCCTTTATCATCGAACTTGACCACTTGCCTGTCTTCGGTAAGCACTCCGTAGCCGCTTTGGGCGCAAGGCAGCATTTGCAGGCATTTCCGGCTGTGCTTTGCGCCCCACCCAGGTCTGTCTCCCAGGTCGGAGCTGCAGGAAATATCCACCAGGTGTCCTTTGACCGCGGTATCAGCGGTCAGGGCGTTCAGAGTTGTGGCTGCCAGGAGAATCAAAAATAGCTTCATGCGTCCCTCTCAGAGTAATGGTTCCAAAACGCATTTATTCATATCGCAAGGCTGGCTTCCCTGTCCAGAGGTTCGCAAGATTCTTGGTGTTGTGTTGACGGATAAAAAAAGCGCACCGAAGTGCGCCGTTGTAAAAGCCAGAAGCTAGAAGCCAGTAGCTAGAAGCTATTCACAACAATTCAATCTTGGTTACAGTGATGCTGTCGCCCTTCATGTCGCCCGATACAGCCACTTTGATGTCCTTCTTTTTGGTGAGGCCTTCAATGAACTTCTTGGCCTGCGCATTGCCGTTATCATCCAGGTTGATGACCTTCTTGTCGTCG
>DATMMY010000166.1:0-6711 GCA_035569515.1 Candidatus Solibacter sp.
TCGCGCTGCAATCTAGCCGTCGCTGTGCGATCTTCTCAAAACAATTCTGTGTGCCCGGCGCCTTTGCTTCTTTTTAGCCTCTCGGGCAATGGAGCGTTTATCCATGGGACGCTCCGGAGAAACGTGCTGTTTGGGACTCGGTTGCGCCTTCTCGGGCGTTGCACTTGGTTTCGAAGTGTCTACCGCTACACTGTCCATTTTTCATGTCTCCTTTTCATGTGTTTGCAGGGTACATCGATTGGCGCGAAAAAACTGAGCAATTTTGCTCAGCAGAATGACAAGAATAATGTTAAGAGCGCCCGATGGGAGCATCAGCCCACTGATTGTTTATGGATCTCCTGACTGCGGTTTGCGGCTTCAATCAGGAAAAACATGGCGCGGATCCGTTTGGACCCGCGCCACCACAATCAAACGTGACTTCCTCTTACGGCAAGTTTCCCGCCACTGGACTGGCATGGGAGCCAATTGATTCGCCGGAAACCACAAGTTCAACCCTTCGGTTTGCCTGCCGGCCTGCCGCATTGGTATTTGTGGCTACTGCCTGGCTGTTGCCAAAACCTGTCGCGGTAACTGAGCTTCCCGATACTCCCTGCTGCACCAGGTAATCACGCACTGACCCGGCACGCTGCTCAGAGAGTTTCTGGTTTAACTGGTCGCCTCCGACATTGTCGGTGTAGCCACCTACGGCAATGTTGAGTCCAGGATATGCGAGTAAGATGCCGGCCACCTTGGCTAGCTTCTCTCTGGCTCCCGGCAGCAACGAATACCTTCCTGTGTCGAACAAAACATCTGACATGCTCACGATAAGCCCGCGTGCGCTATCGCGAGTCTGCAGAATCGAGTTCAGTTGTTGCTCCAGGCGTGCCCGCATGTTCACCTTGTCGTTCTCTGCTGTCTGTGCCCTCTGTTCGGAAAGCTGTGCAGCGGAGCGAGATTGGTCAGCGTCGGACCGGGCGGCGGCCACTGCATTATCTGAAGTAGCCTGGTTCCGCGCCATATCAGACCTGGCCTGCGCCGTGTCGGATTGGGCCTGTTCTTTCTGCCGGGTAGCGTCGTCCGCTTGTGTCCTGGATCGGGCCTGGGCGTCCGCGGAAATTCGCTGGTCTTCAGCATTGCGTTCCTGGTTCCGCGCCATATCGGACCTGGCCTGCGCCGTGTCAGACTGGGCCTGCTCTTTCTGCCGGGTAGCGTTGTCTGCCCGGGCGCTTGATTGAGCTACTGAGTTCGCTGAAGCCTGGCGCTCGTTCGACAGGCGCTCCTCGTCTATCTTCTTGACGGTAATCACGCGAGCGTCTTCGGAAGTCTGGACTGCCTCACGCGCCGCCGAGATTCCGGACTTTCTGTCTTCTGATCTCGTCTGAAGAGTTTCCGCGTTCTGCAGATTGGCTTCGGCTTTCTTTAGCGTATCGGAAGCGTATTGTTCCGCTCCGGTCCATTTGGCGATTCGGACGGCGTTGCGCGCCTCGAAGAGCTCAAGCGGAATTTTGGAGTTGGCCTTCAGGGGCTGGAGATCGGCGGGGTTTACATCGCTTTCATAGAGTCCGCGCTGCAGCAGTTCGTATTTCGCATCCACTTGTTCAACGGTTCCCTTGGTGTCGCTTCTCACTTCGTTTTCCACCACAATAACGTCACTGGGTTGCGTAACTGCAAAGTACGGCTCAGCGGTCACGATCATGGCAAAGGTCTGGAGGTTGCTTGTGACATTGAGCTTGCTCTTGCCTTCATGATTCAGCAGGACTTCACCAAGATTCGCCGGGCGCCCTTCCGGACTGATGGCCCACAGAACGTAGGTCAAATACTCGGGACCGAATCTGCCCGCCGGCTGCAGGCCGCTGAATTCAGCTTCAATGTGTATCGCGCCCTGTTTGCTCTTAACTTCGGCGTTGCCGCCGGCGGCAGGCAGCAGGCTGGTGCCTTTGAAATTGACCCGGGTACCGCCGCTCCGATGCCGGTAATTGACCGCGCTGGTGGTGCGCGTGACAACCGTAATGCGGTGAAGAGGGGCCGAATTATTTGGTCGGGAACCAGTTTGAGCCAGCGCGCACAGCGAGCTTAGCAGGATGGAAAGCGGTATCAGAACTTTTTTCATCGATATCTCCTTGTTGTAGGGCGGACGTCCGCCGGTATGACGCGTTGTCGCCGAATCGTGCGCCGCGAAACTTTTCGCAGGACGCACACGCGAGCAGCAGAATGCCAATTGGCTGGATGGGACCGTTTCGATTTGGCTAGGCCCGGCGGCGAACTAAGAAAGAGAAATACGATTTACCGATCGTTGTTCCCTCGACACATTCAGATATATACACGCTAACACTTGAAGGCCCCAGGAGTATGGGCAATACAGCTCACATTGAGTGAATAATTCAGGCACATTCATCGCTCTGCTATGGCTACGGCTCAACAATGCACTGGCCGCTGTGCCTCAGATGGCAGGGATCAATGCCGGACAGCCGCGATCCGGCATCTGGCGCGGTCTGCGCTCGACCTAAACACAGTTCCTCCCCGCAACGAATGCCTGTACAACTTCGCCGGCTGCCGTGAGCACCACCAGGTCTGCATCGAAGCCGGCTGCAATGGTTCCTTTGCGGTCAGCCACGCCCAGTAACCGCGCGGGGTTTACAGTTGCCAGCCGAACTGCCTGCTGTAAGTTCCATTGGGCAAAGTTCATGACGTTACGCACAGCGCGGTCCAGGGTCAACACACTTCCCGCAAGCTTGCCCTGATATTCACAGCGACCGGCTTTTACATCAACTTCGAATGGACCGAGTTTGTATCTGCCTTCGGGCATGTCCGTTGCGCTGATAGCGTCGGTAATCAGAATGGCCCGTTCCGGGCCTTTGGCGCTGAGAAAGAGTTTCACCATGCTGGGATCGGTGTGAATGCCGTCGGCAATGATGTCGGCACTAAGCCGGTCATCGCTGAGGACTGCACCCAGAATCCCCGGCTCGCGATGATCGAGCGCGCGCATGGCGTTGAAAGTGTGCGTGGCGTGATCGGCCCCGGCGGCCACGCCTTGGTTGGCTTCGCTGTAAGTGGCGTTGGAATGGCCCAAACTGGAATGGACGCCCAGCTTCCTGGCGTGGTGAATGGTTTCAAGGGCTCCGGAAAGTTCAGGAGCAATGGTCATCAAGCGTAGCGTCCCGCCGGATGCCTGCCAATATTGCTCGAATTTCTTCTGTGAAGGCTCTGCCAGATGTTCCGGCGGATGCACACCGCGCTTGGCGTGACTGATAAAGGGTCCCTCCAGGTGAATGCCAATCGGACGCGAGCCGGTGTCCTGATCTGCCTGGCTGGAGATCCTCTTGCCCAGATGTTCCAGTGCGCGGAGAATGCGATCTTCGGGCGCGGTGACTGTGGTGGGAAGATAGCTAGTCACACCATGCCGGGCCATGCCGCGTTCGATTGCAGCCATGGCCCCGGCGTCGGTCTCCATCACATCGTGGCCGGACCCGCCATGTACGTGAATGTCAATGAATCCCGGCGACAGGACACAATCAGGAAAATCAACCCGCCGCGCATCCGCAGGTACTTCAAGGTGGTTGCGTGAGTCAACTGCAAGGATACGTCCATCTTCAATTACAACCACCGGCGATTCAATGCAGACCAGAGGAGTAAAAAGACGGTCGGCGGTAATTGCTATCTTCATATTGAGCTATTGTCTGCAAAGATATCGTGAATCAGTGGGCATACGAGACAAGTAACAGGGCATGACTTCAGTCGTGCCGCAACAGTCGCATAAAACCGGCTTTAGCCGCTGCGTGCTTTTGCTTTCCGCAAAAATAATGAACAATAAGGCCACTTCCCAGGAGCATCCGCCAACCCTGCTTTTACTGGGTTGTTATCTATGTACGCCTTGTGTTTCAGAAAGCTTTCCCGGTCCATGACCTGGTCCTCTGAAAAACCTCGTTGCCATACTTCACGCTGATAACCTAGTTCTTTTTTCACACGATACGAAAAATTTCCTTTAATGAGCTGGACCGCCTTCTCGATGCTCATATTCCAGTCGACCGTAATGAGCAGATGAACATGATTCGGCATGATTACAAAGTCATGGATTTTGAATTTCCCCGCAGAAACATAAGACCTCAACACATCGATCAAAAGGGACGCCATCCGTTCGGATTGCAACAGTGCTTTGCCTTGGCTCGTCTTTGATGTTACAAAAAACGTACGCAGCTGAGCGCGAATCGAACTCGGATCGGAATTTCGGGAAGGTCTCGCCATATGCAGGGGCTGAAGCCCAATCACTTTTTCGGCTTTCGGCACGACTGAAGTCATGCCCTGTTACATTGCTCGAACAACCATTCTTGCAACACTTTGAACGAACCCGCAAACCGCCATAGTCCCGCAGCGCCTCTGTCGCTCTTACGGTCGCTGGTCCCGCCGTAAATACAATACCAGCACGTTTCCAGGACGCAGCTCATAGGAATAAAAACGCCGGTATAACACCCCCATGCTCTTTTCGATCTCTGGTGACTGGGAATCTAAAGCGATGATAATCGGCTCCGAACTTGGAACAACTCTTCCCCAGTAAGCGGCCCCTTGATAATCGCGCAGATACCAGGGCAAGGGCCAGTGTTCCGGTGACATGACGGATATTCCAATATTCTTTCCAGCGGGATTATGCGAGGCGAGGCTCTCAATCGCGTCAATCATCCCCAGAAAATCCCGGCGGGTATGGGCATAAACATAAGGAATGTGGTCGTCGTCATAGCGAAAGAAGCTGAGGTCAATGGCCTGATATGAGGACAAGGCAGCAACGGCCAGCAGGCCAAGAATCGCTGAACCCTGCACGAGCCACCAATGTTTACGGGCTCCAAACTCAAACCATTGCCCCAGAAGATAGCCAGCCATAATTGCCAATGGTAGAAGGATGTTTATCGCCAGCCATGGCGTCTTGTAAGGCACCAGGGAATACGCCGCCGTGATTCCCATGGCCCAAAACGCTGAAAAAACCGCAAAGCGGGATCGGCCCTGATAGAGCGCTGCCACAATCCCCAGGCCACCCAGCACCAAAGAAGGCAATTCTTCCTCAGCAAGCCAATTGAGATGCGTATACCACGGACTCTGGTATTGGGTTAGACCGGTCTTGCCCCAATATCCAAACGTCCGGACAGAGTCAAAGACCCCCTGGGGAAAATTCGTGAAAAAGGAAGAATAGAAAAGAACATACACGGCCGCAAAGATCGCTGCAGCCGCAATCCATTGGTTTTTGATCTTCCTGGGATCCCGGCCCGCGATTTCCTCCCTCGAAGCCGGCGGGGCGTCCGCCTTGGGAGGTCTCCCATCAACGGGCTCTGACGCAAATTTCATCCTTAATCCCATGTACAAAGAGGTACACACATGGGCCAGTAGCAGAACGACAATAGTAATGACGGATGTTTCTTTCGTGGCGAACAGCAAGGCGGCCGAGGCAGACGCCCACATCAGATATTTTGGCTTCGACGTCTCCCGGAAGCGGATTACGGCAACGATCAAAGCCAGCGTGAAAAAAATAAATGGAATCTCATGAATGAAGTAGCGGGAAAAGAAAACGAATCCGGGAGAGACCGCCGCCAACAAGGCCGCGGCGATGGAACCGAAGGTCCCGAGGTGACGGTGACGGCGCAGGCACAGAATCAGCCACACGGTCCCAATTCCAAAGAGGGCCGGAACCAGCCGAATGGCGAATGTACTCAGCCCGTACTTGCCGTACACCAGGCTGTTCAGCGTTGTTGTAAGCAATCCGAAATAGTAAAGGGTGGGGCCGTGGTAGTTCGCGGGATCGTAATGGTAGAACCCATGCCGGAAGAGCGCGGTCAGAAAGAACCCATTCACGCCTTCGTCATGGTGGAGTGGCTTCTCGGTCAGATAGAGCAGGCGCAGCAGGCCCGCGGCAATCAAGACCACCGCGCAGGCCAACCGCCAAACATTTTGCGCTGAATCCGGATTGCTGCTCCTCTTTTTACTTCTTTCTGTAGAAACCGATGTCATCTTCTACGCTCAACTTTATACACTTCACAATTGTCAAGGCGCGACATAATTAAGGAGGCAGGACTAAGAAACAGCCGAACGAAAGGGCGATGACAGTGGGCAGTGCACCGCAAAGGCGCCGCAATCTTCACCACAGTTACCGGCAACGGGCATGCCGGTTTAGGATACTAAATAAGTTGACCGTCCGGGCGTGCCAAGGGCCCTAGCCGCTCCCACGCGTGCGAATAGAGGACGACTGCCAAACGCCCCGGAGCCAGCACTAAGGTTCAGAGCCCCCGGGGAGGCTATGGGAAGAAGTGGAAAGGCTTTCAATTTTTTGCCATGCGTGATTTACTTGGCAGCGCCGTTGATATGAGGCTAAAGCGTCCGGCTGTTCGTAGAACGCCTAGTTGTGCCGCAGAACCGCCGGAAACGGGCTTTGGTCTTTTCGAATACCGGGTCATAACATAGATTCTGCAAGGGTTTGGGGAAGGAATTTAGCCATGAAATCTCCTCTTCGCCTGCTGGCTTTTCTTGTAGCCGTTTCTTGTTGCTTCTCTGCCTATGCGCTGAGTACCGTTCGACACTCCTCCTGGAATCTCGAGTCCCCATTGCCGGGCGACGGGAACGGAGCACAGGCTCCCGATGGCGTTCCTCCATCTTTGCCATCGGTTGAGATCACGATTCCCGGTCCGTTGCGCTCTTTTTTGCGCATGGCCGGTATCAGCCAGAAGGCCTCTGCTCAGGAGACCATGTCCCTCC
>DATMMY010000167.1:0-6184 GCA_035569515.1 Candidatus Solibacter sp.
TCGGGATTCAGTCTTAAATTATTCTTGCCATTCCGGCCCAACAACCTGCAAAAACATCAGTGGTGAGATATTTTTTCAGCTTTTTCCCATCTTCCTTTTAACCCAGGCAGAACAACGTATGGTTGGACGATACCATACATATGCAAAAGTCCCAAGTCGTTCATTAGAAAATGTTATGGAATAGTGAGGCTAAGGTGTCATAGGGTGCTGTCCCCAATTGACCAACAGCGCGGCATGGCCGCAACCAAAGAAAAGTCAACACCTACCACGGAGACACAGCGTAGCAGAGCCGCAACCAAAGGCAAAAACAAATGCTAACCACAGAGGACACAACGTAGCAAAGCCGCAACCAAAACCCAAAACCTTTGAAACACGGAGGAAGGGAGGAATCGGAGGAAAAGAAGGAGGAACCCCAAAATCATTACCACAGAGGCCACAGAGCAGCCGAGCTGCAACCAAACAAAAGTCAACACCTACCACGGAGACACCCTTCGCTACCGCTCGAGGGCAGGCTACGACACTGAGAAAAATCAAAATCCGGTTTCACCGCGGAGACACGGAGGCGCGGAGAAACCCAAGAAGATCAGGGAAAAACAAGGTCAACTCACGACCTCTAACGTGGCAATGAAAAATTTGCGAGAAAAAACACGATTTCAAAGCACCTCGTAGTACGAAGGAAAATCCCAAGGACACGAAGGAAAAGCAAAGAAAATCTTCGCAGCACGAGCAGAATTTGACGGATAGTAGTACGGAGGCCACCGAGAAAACCAAAGCGAGATTTACCGCCCTTCGCTGCGCTTAAGGACAGGCTCCGACGCGGAGGCGCGGAGAAAACCTAAAACCAAGATCAGGGAGGTCACGGAGAAAGCAATGCCAAGGGCAGGCACCGCAAGGGGAAGAAAAGAAGGAGGAGAAAGAGGAGCCGGACAAGAATTCTCTTTTGTTGTGGCTTCGTGTCTGGAGCCTCACTGAGCGCAACGAATGAATGCTCCCCAAACTTACCAAATCAGGAAACCTGCCCCGTCTAACTGATGGCTCGTCAATCCTGATAGCTGAATACGGCTTTAAGGCCGGCAACCTCAAGCATGTCGCCTTCATTCAGTTCGCGCTGGCCTGTGACTTCTTCTCCATTGATCCTGAGCTTAACTTTCTTTTCAGAGGCGCTAACAAAATACTTGATATCCCGCTTGCTGATCAGCGCGGCAGTCTTTGGAGCAAAGAAGCCCTTCAACCTGATGGATGCCATATCGGACTTGCCGATCATGGTCATCTTGCCGGTCAGGACGTATTGGGACTGGTCGGTCTTACCCTGCAAAATACTCAGGATGCCGATCCGTTCTTTGGCCGGTACCGCAGCCGCAGCTTTGGCGATGCCCAGCGGGTTACCCGTGGCGGGAGGCACATTCTTGGCCGCTATCATTTCCTGGGCCTGTTTGGTATCCAGCACCACAGTGGATTCCAAAACCGGAGTCGCAGGTCCGGCTTTTTTAGCAGGCTGGGAGGGGGCGGTCTTCAGACCTTCATCCTTAAACTGAACAAGATGCTTGCCGATTAATAGCTGGTCCCCATCTCTTAAGGGAGCTTTTCCAATTCGCTGGCTGTTTACATAGGTCCCATTCAGCGACCCCAGGTCTTCAACGGTGTAGTGGTCCTGGTCCCAGTAAACTTTTGCGTGGTGACCGGAGACGGCAAGGTTATCGATCTGGAGAGAGTTGTCCGGCAAGCGGCCAATGGTCAGAGCGCCCTGGGTAAGGGTAATTTCCTTTAATATTGCCTGTTCGAACTTCAAATAGAGTTTTGCCATTGCGGGCCTCCGGAAAACCACTTGCTGAAAATATTTTTATACCATGGCCGCTCCACAACCCTCAGGAGCAGGCAGGTAATATTGTCGTCGCCGCCCTGGTCCCTGGCAGTCTCTACCAAGGCAGCACAGCCCTGCTGCAAGCTGCCGGAAGAGGCGACGATCTTAAGAATTTCTTCATCACGCACATGCCTGGTCAATCCATCCGAACTCAAAACCAAAGTGTCACCGGCCAGCACCAGTAAGTCTTCCACATCAGGCTCGACATTCTCTTCCGAGCCAAGCGCCCGCAAAATAATATTTTGCAATTCTGAGCGCTCCGCCTGTTCGCGCGTAATATATCCCCTCCGCACCTGCTCCATCACCAGCGAGTGGTCCTGGGTGAGTTGCTGAATGGAATCCTGCCGGATGAGATATATGCGGCTATCTCCCACATGACCTATCGAAAGCGCGTTTCCCCGGATGAGCGCAGCCACGATCGTGGAGCCCATGCCGGACCTGGACTCGTGTTTCTGCCCGGTCTCATAGATCGTCCGATTCGCAAGCTGAATGGCGCTCGCCAGCGCCCTGGCATCCGGCGAAACACCCTGCAAGGGTTCACCCACTTGCCTATAATCACCGGTTTTACCCGCCTCGCGGAAATAGCCGAGCAGGACATCCACCGCCATCTTGCTGGCCACTTCACCCGCGGCCTGCCCGCCCATGCCGTCGCAGACGACAAAAATCCCACAGCGCGAATCGTAGCCGAAGTTGTCTTCGTTATTCGAACGCACGCAACCCACGTCAGTCTTTCCGGCAACTTCAACCGCAAGCATCATGTCTCTGTGTCGGAATCCTACCTTAGTTCGTTCATTCCCTATAGTAATTATCTATCTTCCGGATATGCGGACGAGAAGTCATACTGGCCGGAAGGGCCTGATGCGGGGAGAATTGTCAGGATTGTACTGAGAATAGTTACTAGTTTGCAACTAAAATCAGCCTCCGATATGCACCATGCTACGCGAAGGTTTTACGAAACCAGACTCGCCAATATGGTGGCGGGCCTCTTTTTGATCGACCACAGTCCGGATATATTCGCTTAGCTGGGCATCATTGGCCCCGGCCTGTACGCGACTGAAGAGGTCATGATCGAGCAGAGAGAAAAGGCAGGTACGGATCTTGCCGTCCGAAGTCAACCGCACGCGGGAACAATGGCCGCAGAACGGATTAGAAACAGGGGCTATGATGCCCATCTCGCCGATTCCATCATCAAAGGTGTAACGCCGGGCGGTCTCGCTCAGGGCGTTGGGAAGCTGGCGCACCGGACGGAACTGGTTTAATTTCTCCAGGACCTCAGCCATGGTCACAACCACCTCAGGCGACCACACCCGGTCTTCTTCCAGAGGCATGAACTCGATAAACCGCAATACCACGCCTTCCTCGCGGGAGAACCGGGCGAATTCGATGATCTGGTCATCGTTAAAGCCGCGCAGCAGCACGCAGTTGACCTTGACCGGCTCCAGCCCCACGCGCTTCGCCGCGCGAATGCCGGCCAGCACTTTCTGGAATCCGTTGGATACGCGGGTGATCCGGGCAAATTTCTCCGCGTCCACGGCATCCATGCTGACGGTGATCCGGCTCAGCCCGGCATCCTTCAGCGGCTGGGCCAGATCCGCCAGCAAATGGCCGTTGGTAGTGATGGCCAGATCCAGCGGCTGTCCATCCAATGTGCGCAGCTTGGCCAGATCGCGGACGAACTCTACGAGCCCCCGGCGCAGAAGAGGCTCACCACCGGTGAGCCGGACCTTCTCGATGCCCAACTCAACAAAGATGCGGACCATGCGCAGATACTCGGCCAGCGGCAGCTCCGAGTAAATGGCGCCTTCGTTGCCGGTGCGACAGTACACGCACCGATAGTTGCAGTGGTCCGTGATGCTGACGCGCAGGTCAGTGATGTAGCGTCCGTGCTTGTCGCGAAGGCGATTCATTCCAGTGCTGTCATTCGAACTTTTAAGAGAGGTTTTATGTGGAGAGGCAGGCAGAAAAGGGCTGTTGCAGCCGTTCGGTCCCTTTCCAAACACGGGAGGCCCACGCGTTTCCACCTGGACCCTTGTCCTTGCCATTCCGCAAAGAACCGCCGCAACAGCCAGGGTATGCCCGAAGGCCGAAGCGGTCGGAAACCTGAGGCTATTATAGATGGCCGCACAGCGCTCAAGGGGTCTTTTTTTATTTTGGGACGATTGACAGTGCATCCCTTATAGCGTTTTCAGAAATAGTGTAGCCGGCAGTTTGCAGGACTTGAATCAATCTCGATTGAAACACAGTTTTGCAGGGCTGAAGCCCGATTGATTTTAAACGGTTTGCGGCACGAGTAAACTCATGCCCTGTTACTTGTCTCGTCTACACTAAAAGTTAAAGTGCTATAAGGCAGGACAGATCACATCCCATCATAATTCGGACCACCGCCGCCCTCCGGAGGAACCCAGGTGATGATCTCGTAGGGGTCCATGATGTCGCAGGTCTTGCAGTGGACGCAGTTGGAAGGATTCAGATGGATGGTCTTTCCCTGAGGTGCGTCTGAGGCTTCTACCATTTCGTAGACGTTGGCAGGGCAGAAGTTCTGGCAGGGATTTCCGAATTCCACCACACAACGGGTGTTGCAGATATTGGTGTCGTGAATCACCAGATGCGAGGGCTGGTCTTCTTCGTGCTTGGTGCCGGAATGATAGAGGTCGGTCAGCTTGTCAAAGGTGAGTTTCCCGTCACCCCTGGCCTTGCCCAGCAGGTGAGCGCGATTGCCGCCGTCCGGCGGCAACTGGTCCAGGTGTTTCATCCGGGTATGACCGGGATGAGTGGGGTAGACTTCACGCACTCCGCGACCGCCAGTCATCATCTGCAACGTGGTGTGAAACAAGCCCGGCACCAATCCATGCTCGTAGCCCTGATGGAAGTTGCGGACCTCACGGAGTTCGTCGCGGATCCAACTGGCGTCCACTTTGTATTTGAACTGCTTGAGCTTGTCTTCGCTGAAATTGTTTTCCAGTAATGCTTCAAAGGCGGTTTCCGCCGCGAGCATTCCGCTCTTGATGGCCAGGTGGATGCCTTTCAGGCGCTGCGCATTGAGAAAGCCGCCGGCATCGCCCACAATCATCCACCCATTCCCTGCCAGCTTGGGCATGGAATACCAGCCGCCATAAGGCATTGATTTGGCCCCATAGCGGATCATCTTTCCGCCTTCGAGCAGGTGGGCGATGAAACGGTGCTTTTTGAACTCCTGCAAAACATGCTGCGGATCGAGACGCGGATCGCTATACTCCAGGCTGGTGACATAACCCAGAGAGACAAGATTGTCCCGGGAGCCATACATCCAGGAGCCGCCGAACTCTTTCGTAGTGAGCGGCCATCCCAGCGTGAGTATTACCTCGCCTTTGCGGATGCGCCCGGAGGGCACTTCCCACAGTTCTTTCACGCCGATTCCATAGATCTGCGGATTGCGATCTTTATCAAGGTCGAAGCGGCCAATCAACTGCTTGGTGAGCGAGCCCCGTGGGCCTTCGGCAAGAATCGTGACCTTGGATTTCAGATCGTAACCTGGCTCAAAGTTGGATTTCGGCTGATTGTGCTTGTCCACGCCCTTGTCGTCGGTGCGGACACCGGCCACCCGATCCTCTTCCACCAGCAACTCCGAGCCGGCGAAACCGGTGAAGATAGTGATACCGGCCTCTTCAACTTTTTGTCCGAGCCACTTGACGAAACGATTGATGGAGATCACGAAATTTCCGTGGTCCTTCATGGGAGGCGGAGTCAATGGGGCCCGATACTCGCTATGCTCCGTGAGGAAATAAAAGTGCTCACGCTCCACCTGGGCGTCGAGCGGGGCCTCTTTGCGCCAGCCGGGAAGCAGCTCGTCCATGGAGCGGGGATCGAGGACCGCGCCGGAGAGGCAATGCTGGCCAACTTCACGGGCCTTTTCCAGGAGATAAATATTTTCCTTAGTGAGCTGGTTGTCAGGATGGCGGTGATTGTGATCGTCAATCAATTGGGAGAGCCGCAGCGCGCAGGCCATGCCCGCCGGCCCGCCCCCCACAATGACAACGTCCGCTTCCATCTGCGGACGCTCGATTCCTTCAAGAGGTTTGCGGAAATAGATCATAGAGAGCGGCTTCTAGCTACTGGCTTCTAGCTCCTAGCTTTTAGCCTTTAGTTCTTAGCCCTTAGTCTTTAGTAATTCTCGAATCGCGAATAGTACTTGCAATACCATCTATCTAAGTTACGATCACCCGATCACCCGATCACCCGATCACCCGATCACCCGATCACCCGATCACCCGATCACCCGATCACCCGATCACCCGATCACAAGCCTGCACTGAGGTGCGCCGAAGTGATCACCCGATTCTTCTA
>DATMMY010000168.1:0-9511 GCA_035569515.1 Candidatus Solibacter sp.
CGAAAACCAGCAATTGGCAAATAGCAAATAGCCAAACCTGGATTCCAGACTTGCACTTTACCACTGATTTTCACTGAGGCCACTGATTGAAAACCAGCGATTAGCAATTGGCAAATAGCAATTAGCCAAAACCCCGATTCCAGCCTTGCTCTTTACCACTGATTTTCACTGAGACCACTGATCGAAAAGCAAAACCTTTTTACCGCTGATGGCCGCTGATCTAAAGCAAGACCCTTCTTGGCTAATTGCTAATTACTATTTGCCAATTGCTGATTTTCGATCAGTGGCCTCAGTGAGAATCAGTGGTAAAGTCCAGCTCTGAAGGTCAAGGTTGGCAAATTGCCAATTGCTGGTTTTCGATCCGCGACCATCCGCGCAAATCCGCGGTTAAATAAGGTTTGCTTTCGATCAGCGTTTCTCAGCGTAAATCAGCGGTAAAAAGGGTTTGGAGCAGGACGGCGATCACCCGATCTTGCGGCGATCCGCTCCCCCGATTCTCAACTTTTCGGCGCTCTTGACGGCCTGCCTGTCAATGAGTTCCCCATTTGCATAGCGATGCAGAAGGCTTCCAATAAAAGTTTGATAGGGAATTCCCAACCGTGCGGCTTCAGTTTTAAGACTCGCCAGGATTGAACCATCGATGCGGATGCTGATCGGGTGTTTGGCCGCGTGGGCATCCACCTTCACGGCGCCGTCGCGTTTCTTGAGTCTCTTCAGATCATATTCTTTCCGCATACTGCTTTCGCTCCTTGGGCGTGGCTCTGCGCGCACCGATAATTCGAATCACAACCTCTTTCGCTCGTTCGCAGTAAACAACCAGGAGAAGCCGGCCGATGCTGGAGAAACCAACGCGGATGAAACGGTCTTCATCCTGACTATGTTCAGGATCATAGAATTCGAGCGAGGATGGGTCCGCCCATATCGTCTGCGCCTCCTCAAACCAAATCGAGTGCTTCTTGAAGTTGGACGCATTCTTGTCCTCATCCCATTCGAATTGCGTGCGCACAATCGTATTCTATTGTATATACAAGTACAAGAGCAACGAATTTCACAAGAGCCATTCGCGCTCATTCGCGGCAATTCGCGGCCAGAAGTTCTTGGGATTTTGTCCGAGCCGGTAGCACTTTGGATCGCTCCAGATGAAGGATCGCAGCGGAAGCAAAAGCTGCCGTCAGATTGGCGTTTGGCCAATTGCTATTTGCTAATTGCTATTTGCCAATTGCTTTTGCTGCCTGTTCCTCTGGTCAGCGCTGTCGAGTTGACAACTCTGCTGAATATGGCAGGCATGGCCTCTTACACTGACGTAGGGAATACCGGCAAAGCGTGACTTAATGATATTCGTAACCTCCACGCAGTTAAAATCCAGCGATCGCACTTTGGCCAATAATCTCCGCACGGCCCCATTCAGCATGCCGGCTTGAGACGAGCCAAACGAAACGGCCTTCAATTCGCCGGCGAAGAAGAAACATCCCCATCCCAACAGGCGAAGCTTGCGATCAAGAGCGAAACCATCGGCGCCCGATACAGTCTGCCAGCCTGGAGAGTAGTTCTCCCGAATCACATCCATGTGTTCCTGCAAAACCAGCCCTTCCTGCACCATTACGGTTCCGGAGGTCACGGGAGTACTTGCTGGAATATTTGTCATGCTGTTGCCTCCGAAGCCTTTCACAAGAAAGAGTCGTGCTGTCGTTTGGATAATTCGGACACGGAAGGGGGAGAGTCACCCCTTCCGGTCCCAAGTGGACCTTCTTAGGCCGCGACGCCGACTGGCGTCACTCTGTGGAAAGTGGAATGAATAACACTCGACACGCGCACTTTCGGTTGGCCTTCCAGGAATTTGTCCATGGCCTTCAACACCGCCGGATATGCGTTGGTGTTGTATGTCTCAGCTTGTTCTTTGGAGTCCCACAGGCTGATCGCGGTCACATACGTGTCATCACCGGCGAGAACGATTTCGTCGCGGAATCCAGCCTGCTTGCGCAGTATGGGTAGGACTTCATTCTCGAAAGTCTGGGTGAAATCATTAAGGGTATTTGGCTTTAAGCGGATCGATACATTGCGTGCAAACATTGTAACCTCCTAAGGGTCGCGGTTACTAAGAGGAGAGACTTCAGATAGGCTGACTTAGTTCAGGGGATCTGGAAGAGGGAGAGGAAAAGCTCTCTCAACTTCCACACTACGCTGAACCACGCTAAGAGTCAATTCACATGGATCGACGCGGTAAGCCAGAGCACCGCAACCAAAGCTGAATCGCAGATTGCCAAAATTACATAACTGCCAAAATTGCCATAATTGAAAACCAGGATTTCACCACGGATCAAAGTTTGATCGACCCTAGTGCGGGGCGCTTCCCGAGTTCGCGTACGCGTTCTCTGGGCAGGCACAACTCTGCTCGTCGTCCGAGCCCCGGAGAGCCTTTCCCGAGCATAGTCGAAGACCCTGCCCTGACGTGTAGCCGACGTTACCAGACGCGGCCAGCCGGAATTGGATCAAGAAAAATTTCAAGAAGGAAATAGCAAATATGATCGAGAATGTGACATCTTCTTTACGAAGTGCTGACAAAGCGCCCCGTCACGAATCGCATTGTGGTCATATTGTACCCGCGCCTATGCCCGCACTTGGAGCAGGTACGAGTGGTCTTGCCGTCAACTGTCCTTGGAAACGCATAACTGTTCTCGCTGTGAGTGCACTTCGGCATGCCTTGCGAATATAGCCATGCGGCCCCACCCAACAACAGCATCACTCCCGCCGATAGTGAAAGGTCTTTGTGATCAAGGGCAGGCAAATTCATTATGTGATATGAGAAGATCGTGAAGCACACAGCGATAGATCACAGAGCGGGCATCGGCTTTCCGCATTGTGAGCAACATGCCATCGATTGAGGTGTGATTGAGCCGCAGGATCGGCACATTCTTTGTGATCCGTAGCCTGCGGTCTGAGGTCGTGCCTTCCATATCCTATAGAGCTGCCAGAGGGCGAACATCGAGATCATAGCCACAAACAGTCCGAAAAATATATTGATCGCATTCATACAAAGACACCTTTTCAAGTTTCAGGTTTTGATCAAGCCACATTTGTCCCTTACGGCCCCCAATTGATCAAACGCTTTCATATCGAGCACCATCGCCGTTACGCCTATAGCAGCCCCCAGCGGGAAGTGGAGATAGTTACGGCCCTTCAGTGGAGGACACGTGGAGAAGCATTGGCTGAGTTCATGATGAACCACCCTCGGTTTCCATAGATTGCGCAGGGGGCCTTCGCCAAGAGAGAGTAATAAGTAGAGAGCTGCGGACGACTTCTTTCACATTAGTCTCCTGCATGCGGGAAAGCAACTGTTATTTCTTGAACCTACGGAGCATGGTGCCAATCCTGGATCCAACCACCCCTTATAATAGGACTTCTGACTAAACCATCAATTTCACGGCGCATGCGGGTCGTGGCGAAAGACAAGGCTGTTGGCTGGCTGCATAGAAGCGTGGCGCGACAGCGCGCAAGAAACGACCCATGAAAGAACATTCTAAAGTCCGCAAGATTGCTTTTTTGGGCGATTATTTGCCCCGTAAGTGCGGTATTGCCACGTTCACGTCGGATCTGCTTACGTCCGTGGCGGCGGCGCATCCCCAGAGCCAGTGTCTCGCAGTGGCGGTCACCGACATTAAAGGCGGCTACGAGTACCCGGAAGTAGTTCGCTTCGAGATTGAGGAGCAGGACTTGCCCTCATATCTGCGGGCCGCGGACTTCCTCAACATCAGCAACGTCGACATCGTCTGCCTGCAGCACGAATTCGGCATTTTCGGTGGGCTCGCAGGCGGGCACATCCTGGCGCTGCTGCGTGAATTGAGAATGCCGATTATCACCACGCTGCATACCGTTTTGCGCGAGCCAAAAATCGAGCAGCGGCGCGTGATGCAAGAGCTGATCTCGCTCTCGACCCGGCTGGTGGTGATGGTAGAGCGCGGACGGCAGATGTTGCAGGAGATTTACCAGGCGCCCCCGTCCAAGATCGATCTGATCCCGCATGGCATTCCCGACGTCGGGTTCGTCGATCCGACTTACTTCAAAAACCAGTTCGGGGTGGAAGGCAAGGTGGTACTGCTCACATTTGGGCTGCTCTCGCCCAACAAGGGAATCGAGTATGTGCTCAACGCTCTACCTCAAATAGTGGCGGAGTTTCCTGATGTTGTTTACATTGTCCTGGGCGCCACCCATCCCAATGAATTGCTCGATCATGGCGAAGCATATCGGCTCAGCCTGGAAATTCTCGCCAAAAGGAACAAACTGGAAAAGTACGTCATCTTCTACAACCGATTCGTCGAACTTGAAAATCTAAAGGAGTTCATCGGCGCCGCCGATCTTTACATCACCCCTTACCTCAACGAAGCGCAGATCACCTCGGGCACACTGGCGTATACGTTTGGCTCCGGCAAGGCGGTTGTTTCCACACCGTACTGGCACGCTGCGGAGTTATTAGCAAGCGACCAGGGCGTACTGGTCCCCTTTGCCGATGCCGCCGCCATCGCGGACGCGGTGATTGCCTTGCTGCGCGACGATGCCCGCCATCTTGCCATGCGAAAGAACGCCTACAGACTTGGCCGGGAGATGATCTGGAGCAACGTGGCGCAAATGTACATGCGCTCCTTTGAGTTGTCGCGGGTGGAAGGGGCGGAGCAAGCGCGAAAATCCCTGGCCACCAAGGTGCTCGACCAGAAGCCGAGGGAACTGCCGGAGTTGAAGTTGAACCACCTCTCGCGCATGACCGATTCGACCGGAATCTTCCAGCACGCTATTTTTAGCGTTCCAAATTTTTCCGAGGGCTATTGCACTGACGACAATGCGCGCGCGTTCATCCTGGGAGTGCTGCTCAATGAACTGGGAGAGGACCCGGAGCAAGTGCGGACACTGGCCACTACATACGCGGCTTTTCTCTATCACGCGTTCGATCACAAATCAAAACGTTTTCACAACCACATGAGTTTCGAGCGGCGCTGGCTCGATGAACAAGGGTCGGAGGATTGCCACGCACGAGCACTCTGGGCGCTGGGCGTGGGCGTTGGGCGCTCTCCCTATCGGAGCTTCCAGATCATGGCTGGGCAACTGTTTACGCAGGCGCTGCCGGTACTGACGGAGTTCACTTCGCCGCGGGCGTGGGCCTTCGGGCTCATTGGCATTAATGAATACCTGCGCCGCTTGCACGGCGATAGTCTGGTGAACCAGACCCGCGAGACACTCACCGCCCGCCTCATGGAACTTTTCGAGAAAAATGCCCAGCCAGGGTGGCGTTGGTTTGAAGACAGCCTGTCGTACGACAATGCCAAGCTGCCGCACGCCCTGATTCTGAGCGGACGCGTCACCGGACAACCAGCGATGGTGACGCGGGGGCTGGAGGCTCTGCGCTGGCTGACGGAATTGCAGGTCTCCGGGCAGGGTCACTTCCGGTCCATTGGCACCAACGGGTTCTATCCCCGCGGTGGTGCACGCGCCGACTTTGACCAGCAGCCCATTGAGGCGCAGGCCACGGCCTCAGCATGTCTTGAAGCCTATCGCGTCACCTCGGATGTGTGGTGGTACGAACAGGCGCAATGCGCCTTCGATTGGTTCATCGGCTGGAATGATCTCGGTCTGGAACTCTACTCTCCCACAACTGGCGGCTGCCGCGATGGCTTGCACGTGGACCGGGTTAACCGCAACCAGGGGGCGGAATCCACTCTGGCCTTCTTGCTCTCATTGGCGGAAATGCGCCTGGCGCAGAATATGCGCACCAGCTTTAAGGAACCGATTGCCGTCGCAGAAGAATAGTCGCGTCCTGTCATCGCTTTCGCGGAACAACCAAACTATGTCAATTCAACTGAAACGCACCTCCATCATTCTCAGGCCCGACCAGTCACGCGTTCTTTTGCGGCCATTCAGTCCGGGTGATGCTCAGCGGGTGCGTGGCATCGTAGCCAGGATCATGTCGCTCACGGATGACCAGGTCGGCCTCATACTGGACGAAGTCTCCGCTGAATTTTCAAAGCGGCACCAGCAGATCCACAAACTCTTTCGGCAACGCTTCGAACAGGTCCGCGAGCTGCTGCCGAAGGACAAGGAATTTTCTACACAAAGGCAACTGTTGATCGGCTCCTATTTCCTGGCCGAATACTCGTTAGAATCTGCCGCGCTGTTCAACCCCTCCATCATTCCGCACCCTGACCAGACAAACCTGCCGGCTGGCGCTCTGCGTTTTGTCCTCAGCTTGCGCGCGACCGGGGAAGGGCACATTTCTTCCATCACTTTTCGGACTGGTGTCATCCACTCCGATCATCGGATTGAAGTGCTGACGCCAACTGGCTTCCTCACCGAGCCGCGTCAAAGCCCCAACCTGCGGTACGAGAAGGCGCTGTTCGCGCGGAAACTCGTTGAGCTGGGATTGACCAGCGAATTCAGCCAGCGGGTAATGAACAAACTCGGGGAGTCGTTTGGGCTGGAAGAGTTGCGCGCCACTCTGGAAGCCGAGGTGAACCAGTTTCGCCTGAAGGAGTTCCGCGTGGCGGATGGAATGGAGCACCACGATCAGAATGTCGCACAGGGAATCTGGATGCTGGCTCGCTCCAACTATGAAGTACAGTTCCAGCCGGACCAGCAGTTATCTGAGCGCATTATTTTCCCAGCTACTCCTTCGCAAAGGAATGGTATTGAGGATGCACGGTTTGTTTGTTTCAAGAACGATGACGGCACTCACATTTACTATGCCACCTTCACTGCTTTCGATGGCAGAGTGATCATGCCGGAATTGGTGGAAACGTCTGACTTCCTCCTTTTTCGATTCATTACCTTGAATGGTCCGGCCGCCGAAAACAAAGGCATGGCCATCTTTCCCCGGAAAATCAACGGCTTTTACGCCATGCTCTCCCGCCAGGACAACGAGAACATCTACATCATGTTTTCCGACAACGTCCACTTCTGGAATGAACGTAAATTGATCCTTAAACCTGTTTTCCCGTGGGAACTGGTCCAGCTTGGGAACTGCGGGTCCCCCATTGAGACCGACGCTGGCTGGCTGGTCCTGAGCCATGGGGTTGGCCCGATGCGCAAGTACTGTATCGGCGCGTTCCTGCTGGATCGCAATGATCCGAGCAAAGTTATCGGACGACTGCGGGAACCCCTGATCAAACCCAACGAGAGCGAACGCGAAGGCTACGTGCCTAATGTTGTTTATACCTGTGGCGCTCTCGTCCACAACGGTGAGCTGATCATCCCTTATGCCATGGCCGATCACGCTACTGGTTTCGCTACCGTGTCGCTCGCTGAAGTCCTGGCCGCCATGCATCCGGAAGGTTGTTGAACAGCATGACCGTTACCAGCAAGAAAACCAGCAAGAAAAAAAGAGTTGCGGTGCTGTCGCCGGTAGCCTGGCGAACGCCGCCTCGGCAATACGGCGCCTGGGAGACGGTGGCCAGCAACATTACCGAAGGGCTGATCGCACGGGGCTGGGATGTAACCTTGTTCGCTACCAGGGATTCTGTGACCCGCGCTCATCTGCATGCCGTGGTGGACCGGGGATATGAAGAGGATCCCTCTGGCGATCCCAAAGTGGCTGAATACCTCCACATTTCTGAAGCGTTCGAGCACGCGGCTGAGTTTGACCTCATCCACAGCCACTACGACTTCATGGCGTTGACTTACACCCGGTTGGTCAAGACCCCGGTGCTCACGACTGTCCACGGGTTCTCGTCGCCCAAAATCATGCCCGTCTATGAGAAGTATAGTGACGGATATTTCGTTTCCATCAGCGATTCCGATCGCGCACCCGGACTGAATTACCTGGCAACCGTCTATAACGGCATCGACCTCGCACTGTACCCGTTGCAGGAATCCGGTGGGGATGGCCTGATCTTTGTGGGCCGAATTCACCCGGATAAAGGCGTCCATCTGGCCATTGAGGTTGCGCGCCTGAGCGGCCGGCGTTTGATCATCGCAGGAATCATCCAGGACGAAGTTTATTACCGGGAAAAGCTCAAGCCGCACATTGATGGTCAAAAAATCTGCTACATAGGGCCGGTGGGGATAGCGGAAAAAAATGAATTGTTCGCGCGGGCCTGTGCGTTACTTCATCTGAACACCATCCCCGAGCGGTTCGGCCTGGTCCTGGCGGAAGCCAATGCAGCTGGCGTGCCTGTGATTGCCATGGATCTGGGCTCGTGCCGTGAGGTGATCCAAGACAGACAGACCGGCTTTCTGGTCAACAACGTCCATGAAGCGGTGCTCGCTCTTGAGCGCCTTTCTGGAATCGATCGTCGCGCCTGCCGCCAACGCGTCCAGCAATACTTTTCCATCGAAACTATGGTGGAGGGGTACGAAAAGGTCTACGAGACGATTTTTGACTTGAGAGAAAAGAGACAGTCATGAAGGCGGACATTGTCAGACGCTATAGCCACAACCCCATCCTGACCAAGAAGGATGTCCCATACCCGGTGGAAACCGTTCACAACGCAGCGGTGGTGAAACATGAGCACGAATACATCATGCTTTTCCGCTCCCATTTACGCACCGGCCGGTCCATCCTTGGTTTGGCCCGCAGTCGCGACGGATTCCGCTTCACCGCCGATCCACAGCCCTTTCTTACTCCCGCGCCGGACGGCCCATTTGCCGCCTACGAAGAGTTCGGCGTTGAAGACCCGCGCGTGACTAAGCTGGAAGGGGAATACATCATCACCTACAGCGCTTACTCGAGCAATGGAGTGCGAATCGCCCTGGCCAAAACGAAGGACTTCAGTAAGGTGGAAAGGGTATCCCTCATTACCCAGGCAGATTATCGGAATGTGGTGATCTTTCCCGAAAAGTTTGAGGGACTCTATGCCCGGTTGGACCGTCCTCATTCTGAAATCTCTCCTTGGTCAATCTGGATTTCCTATTCTCCCGACTTACATTTCTGGGGTGAATCTCAGCTTATCATGAGGCCGGTGCCGTATCACTGGGACGAAATGAAGATAGGTCCGGGTGCGCCGCCGATCAAAACGGACCAAGGATGGCTTTCCATCTATCACGGAGTTTTCAAGACGATGGATGGATCGGTCTACCGTTTAGGGGTTGCCCTGCATGACCTGCGGAACCCGGCCAAGATCATCGGGGTGGGCGACTCTTGGATTTTGCAGCCGGAAGATCCCTGGGAAATCACCGGATATGTCCACAACGTCGTATTCACTTGTGGCGCCGTTGCCGAGCCCGATGGAACCGTTAAGATCTATTGGGGCGGCGCAGACACTGTCATGTGCATGGGCGAGGCCAACCTCTCGGATCTGGTTGCCCCATGCCTGGAGCACGGGAGACCGCCCAAATATCGTAATTAGCGGGAAGCTATAGATGACTCTGACGCGGCGGTTGTCGGCAACTGCCGGCCCGGGGTGATGGCCGCTTGGAATCGTACGTAGTCCAGTAGAACCGTTGCGCTGAGCGTACCTTCGTTGATGGCATCGGTATGCTTCACACTGGCCCACCAGCGCGAGAAGTCCAGTAGAGTGCATAGCATAGGCCA
>DATMMY010000169.1:0-4085 GCA_035569515.1 Candidatus Solibacter sp.
GCGTACTGGGCCAGATACCGCTCTTCTGCACAGACGCGATCATCCAACATCGATGACTCGGTCGGATTGAAGGCAATTTTTTGATTGCGATCAATAAAGAACGGCTGGCCCAAATGGCGGTAATCACCCACCATTTCGGGCGGCATTCTCGTTACGACATCACAGCAATCAACGTATCGGGAACTTTTTAGGCCGCTCAATGTCGCAACGAAATCGGCATTTCCCACTCTAGGCGAGCCGAATGTGTAAAGGTGCGCCGGCCTTCGGACGCTGGCCAGCAGCGTGGCCATGGCTGCGCCCAGACTGTGCCCTGTATAGACCAATTTGCCTTGCACTGCGTCGAGCGCTTTATCCAACTCATTCCGGATTTGACCTAGCGCATTCGCAAAGCCCCTGTGAACTTTTCCTTTGGCTTCCCAGGGCACCGGCTCAATATCGAGATCATCGGCGACATCCGAAGGATCGTCTTTGTCCGTACCTCGGATCGCGACGACAGTCAGGTTCTCGCCCGCTGGATCCACACAGCTAGCCACGAAGCAATGGAACCCTCGCCCGTTGAGACCTCCTTTGCTCTCGATAAATTGACAACTCCACTTGCCGGCGCGGGCCAAAAATGTCTCTATTCGCTGGCGGTCAAAGGAAAAATCAGGCTCCTGCCTGCAATAGGCTAATCGGGACATTTCCGCGCAAAGAGTCGCTTCGGATTTCGGCAGTCCGTTCAGAAAAAAGTTTGAACTTCGGCCTGGGAAGTACAAATCTTCTTTTTTTGCGCTGTACGGGATTACCGCGCTCATATGTCAGCGTCTTTCCTTACTGCTCGCCAGATCTGCGAATCAGAACAGAGATGGTCTAGCCGATCCACCCAGCAAGGACGTATTGACCTGGGCGATTGTGTGCGTTCCCTCGTTGCCACCCCACGCAAAAAGCAGAGACACCTGCGGAAAGCCGCCCGCTCGAAGTGTCAGCCCAGTCGAGAAGCTGTGAAACCACGGACTCGATCCAAGATTCCCTCGTGTGAGCGCCACTTTTCCTTCGTCCACCATAAATGCGAATCCCACAGGCCATTTCCAAATGGAATGTTCGAAGCTCTCGCGAACCAGCATCACGTTGGGCGCGCGGAAGCGGTAGTCTTGGTAACTGCTGAGCGAGTAGTTTCCATTGACGTCTCCACCTCCCAGCGTCGGCTGAAAATAAAAAGGAACAACGTGTCCCGCCGGCGCAATCGATTCGCTGATGAAAAATCGAATGCCAACGCTGCCTTCGAGATCCCTGGTGATCGATGGACAATTGTGATCGCTCAATGCCGTCGAACAGTCATCGGGCCCATTGTGCGTCCCGGACAGGTATGTCCTCGTCTTCGAGTGCAATGGAATCTGGTGTGAAAGGTCGGTGGTAAACCGCCGGAAGGAAAACTGACCACTCCCTGGTGCAATAAATTGCTGGAAAACCAAAAAGTAGTTCAGTCGAAAATGATCACCAAGAAACAAAGATTTCGTCTTGAAGCGGAACCCCTCACCGATTTGTAAAAATCCTGGCTGACTGCTCAGGCCAGGAGCTGTAGCTTCAGTGTAAAGCTGCTCAATCGAAGGACTGGCTTGCCCCTGACTTCCTCGAATTGAGACGAGCCGTCCGTTTAGTTCGCCATAGAGGGACAATTCCACTTTCGCGGGCTGGTAAATGGGCCACCAAGCATTAATGCCCGGAATGGTCTCGGTCATGCCAAAGAATGACCGGCCCGCCTCGGTTGTGGCAGGCCCCAATCCGAAGTACGTGATCTTATTTAGCGAAATGGTCTGGGCGTAAACGTTAAATACAAGACTCTCTAGGCCGACCGGCTGGCGGCTCTCGGGGTGTCTTCCCCTTTGTTCGGAGATGGTCCTGGGCTTGATGTAGATTGCCTTCATGTACGCACCTGCGCGCCAGGAACCATTGATGGAGGCAACGGCGTCAACGTTCCAACTCAAACGCCAGGATTCGTTTGGAGTGTAATGTGCGACAAAGGCCGGGCCCGCGCCAAATCCGTTCTGTGGGGCAATGCTGCCAACAGCGATGTGCATCGGATGATCGGTAAACAGAACTTGTGCGCAGCTGAGTATGGATTTAAGGCTCGAGCAGCTACCCGCAAAACGCTCACCTTCCTTGCGGAGATCGGCTCCCAACTTGGATTCATTCTGCGCCCAGGCTGGCGGAGCGAGAAACAGAACCAAGAGAATCACTTTCCTCATGCCGCCTCCTTTATTTGCGAGTCTGCTTTCCGCCGTGCGGGTGGAGAATTGCGGTGACGCGCCGGGCATAGTTGCTCACATCGCCTTCTGTTCTAATCGAATCGATATCCACGCTCAGTAGCGCCGCCACTTTTTCTAGGTGTCTTGCCACCTTATGCAAATGTTTGCCAAGAGCGTGCCGCAGATGCGCGGTCTGAGATTGCAGAAGCGTCCCTGCACGGCGGTCCTTCTTGAACGCAGTTTTCGGCGGCTTCGGAATGTAAACGACTCTTCTCGCTCTAGCCATTAGCCCCCCTACTTGACCACGAAGCTCGGGATGTCCGTGTCCGGTTGCTTATTGTTGGAGAGCAGGTCAAGGAAAGTGTCCGCAGCCTGTTCTCGCTTGGATTGCGCCATAAATTTCTGCTTGTCTGTGCTTGAGAGGGTATTCGGATCGAAATCCCTGAGAATGAATTTCATCACTGTGGCGGGAATTGACGCGTGGTCGAATTTGCGTCCGTTTGGCTGGTACGGCCCTGGTATAACCATGTTTTTGGGTACCCAGGGCGAAACTAGAATCGCTGGCACGCGAACACCCAGGCGATCAAAGGCAAAAGAAGCGCCTGTTTCGGTTTTTTCCGCAGAAGCAGTAAAGGCGTCGTCATCGGCAGGGCATGCCGGCGGCACGACGTGATCGTAAATGCCGCCGTGCTCATCGTAGACGATCAAAAGTGCCGTGCTATTCCAGAGCGTCTCGTTGTTGAAAATTGCGTTGTAAACATTATTTATGAAGATTTCCCCATGCTGCACATGGTGGTCCGGATGCTGATCGGAGGCAATCTCTGCGCCGCTGTCACTATCGTGATCATTGTAATTGGGCTCCACGAAGCTGTAGTCCGGCAACGACCCCGCGTCGCAATCTGCCAAGAACTGATCAAACGTGGCGAAGAGCTTCGGCTGATTCTTCAGCAAGTTCACGATTTCCATCGTGGAGCTCGGGCCATCGTAGTAATAAATTTTGGCCGTGCGCTTGGCCAGCAGCACCCGTTCATAGATGCTCAGATATGGCCCCTTCCACTCAAAAATGTTCATTCCAACCTGACCGAACGATGTTCCGTAGTGGGCGTACGCGCGATTGCAAATGGTGGGCCCTGGTATGGACGAGAACCATCCATTGAACACAGCAAACTGCGTAGCAAGGCCCGTCAGCACGGGCAATTTTTTCGGAGGGAAGTAGTACATAATCTTGTGTGACTGCTCGATATTCCGTTGCTGCTCGAAGTAGCTCTTGATAAAGCCCTGCATGTTCGCGACGCGTCCCGGGGCCGGGGGCGCACCTCCAAAGATCTGGACGTCAACACCGGGAAAGTGATGGTCGGGATCCGGGTCAAGTTGGCTCTGATACTCCGCGAGCGGCTGCACATTCACCTGCGCGCCGTTCGTGTCCGGGTTGGACTCATTGCCCGTCAACCCATCGATGCGGTTGTCCTGCGCTTTCAACCCGCCGAGCATGTGGTCGAACGAGCGGTTCTCCATCATCAGGACAACGATGTGCTTCAGGTTGTCCAAACCGACCGGCGGCATAGCCCCTCCAACATTCTCAGAATCGGGCCGAACGTCCCAAGTCAAAGCAAGTCAACACTAACGTACTTATTATATATAATACTACTAAGAGCAATACGTCCGGATATAATATAACCGATTATCGACCTTTTGCGGTGCGTGTCCATTGCAAACTGTGAGTTCCCAAAAAAAGACGCCATGCGGCGCAACACGTTTTCACTCCCCTGCTCCCTGCGACGCCACGCTTGCCCTCGCTTCAGTCGCTCCGCTTGGTCGCCTGAACCGCGCGGAGAACCCAGCTACCGCCGTAAGGAAAGT
>DATMMY010000170.1:0-16214 GCA_035569515.1 Candidatus Solibacter sp.
AGATCAACTCTGGCTACCATGCCAAAGATGCCGTGAATGGCGACTGGGCAGAGTACCGTTCGCCCGAGTATTAGGCCTCTGACTGCCTTGGCATCCGTGCCAGGAATTTATCCGTGCCGCAAATCGCCAATGTTTATGCGGGTTGTCACGATGTCACGGATGAAAATGGCCTTTTCGTGTAGTGAAGGAGCCCCTTCCCCAGGGTTGTGGGAACATGCTCTTTGACAACTGAATATTTATTGAGGTGAACAGGCTTTCGTGGGAGATGCACGGGCTGGCCACGGGTGTACAAGTGTGCCAGCCCGCGAACAGGCAGCCTCAAATTAGAGGCTGCTAATCATCTACCCCGTAACTAGATATATAACCCACCCTTTTTGGATACTCTATGGATACTCCATGGCTACTTTTAGATCATCTCACTGAGACATCCGCATCGCGGACGGCAACGGGTAACTTCTTCTGCCCGGTAAGTTCCGCCGCGGTCATTTCAATGTTGCGCTTCACAAAATAAGAGAAGAACCCCCAGTCGCCGTACTTGGGCTTGAGTGCGGCTTCCACGGAATCGGTCAATTCCTGGCCCGACTTTCCTAAGCCCTGCGCTTTGGCGATATCTTCACGCAACGTCGCAATGTAGTTCCGGAAGTCCCGTACATCCTCCACGTTGGCTACGTCGCCATGGCCTGAAACAAAAGTTGCCTTGGGGTGGTTCGCCAACAGCTTGTCCAGGGTCTTAATCCATAGGTCAGTGGAAGCGTCAATCAGATTGGGAAGGTGCTTCTGCCACACCAGGTCGCCGCCAAAAACCACGTTTGCATCCGGCACGATGACCACCGAATCTCCTCCGGTGTGTCCAAGCATGTAACGGACCTGGACCAGTCTTGAGCCAAGATAGAGATCGACAGCTTCGCTGTACAGCATGTCGGGCAGAACCAGTGCTTCCACCCGCGCCCTGGCTTCCGGTTTGGGATCTTTGCCAAAAAATTTCAGGTTCTCCGTCCGCTCCCAGGCGCGCACATTGCGGTGGGCCAGGATGGTTGCGCCTGCCTGCGCAAATACCGCGTTTCCGCCGGTATGGTCCAGATGGTAATGAGTATTGATTACATAGCGGATGGGCAGCTCAGTGATTTTGCGGATCTCCGCCAGCAAATCTTTGGCTGGAGCAGCATCTTGAAATGTGTCCACAACGGCAACGCCGTTACTGCCCACAATAAACCCGGCATTGCTTCCGGCCTTGCTGCTATCCGGGCTCACCGCGGCATAAACGCCATCGCCAATTTTCTTGACCGTAAAATCAGGAGGATCAGTGCAAAAAGCTACGCTGGAAAAGAGCGCCAGCAGGAGAGGAACAATCGCAGCTCGTTTTTTCATGCCGGGTGATGGTAACACGATGAATTGCAAAATTTGTACACCGTCCGCACTTGTTGCTATCTTAAAGAGAGGTTCCTGCTTCCCTCATTTCCATGCTGAGTCCGAAGAGAAAATGAGCCCGACTTTCACGAACTCAAAATAGCCGTTGATTCAAGGTGTTGATCACGTTTAACCCGCGCGGCCAGGAGCCGGAAAGAATCCATCCGGGCCTGCCGGGCGTACTTAAAGGGAACAAGAGTGATGCGCGTATCTGGCACGCAAACGCCACATCATCGAGACGACGCGAACCTGGTCGCACGCGTGCGTGCCGGCGACGAGGGTGCTATGGCAGCTCTTTATGATCGTTATTCGGGCATTGTCTATGGAGTAGCGCTTCGCGTGCTGGGCAGCACCACCGCCGCCGAAGACGTGCTTCAGGAGGTTTTCTTGCAGCTCTGGCGCAACCCCGGCGCGTTTGATGCCGAGCGCGGCAAGCTGCCTGCCTGGCTGGCGGTAATTACCCGGAATCGTGCGATCGATCACCTGCGGAAGCGCCTGCCGGAAGAAGATATTGCCGACCTGTCAATTTCCATCGATCTTGATATTGAGGATGAGGTAGCCCGGCGTCAGGCCGTGCAGAAGATACGGGCAGTGATGTCGGAACTCCCGCAGGAGCAGCGCAAGTCCCTGGAGATGGCGTATTTTGAGGGATTGACCCACAGCGAGATTTCCCGCAAGACGGGCGAGCCGCTGGGGACCATCAAGACGCGCATCCGGGCAGGCTTGCTGGCGCTGAGAAAAGCATTTGCATGAAGGACCACGCACAATTCGCTGAGACGCTGGTACTCTACGCTCTTGACGCTCTGGATGACCGCGAGGAACAGGCGCAGCTGGAAGCCCACCTGAACTCCTGCGCCGAGTGCCGGACGGAACTGAGTGCCCTGCGTGGCGATGCCGCATTGCTGGCGTTCTCAACTGCCGGCCCCTTGCCGCCGCAACGGGCCCGCCAGCGTCTGCTTGAAGCGATTGCCGGGGAGCAGCGCAAACAACCGGTCTCGCGCAAATTAGTGGTTGGCGTCCTGCATACCCGCTGGCTGGCAATTGCGCCGGTAGCAGCCACGGTGGTGCTGGCCGTCTTCAGTCTCATGTTGTGGCGCGAGGATGCGCGGCTGCGCCAGCGCCTTGATAAAGCGCAGGAAGTGTTGTCCGCACAGGCCCAGCAAATCCAGGAAATGCAGTCCATTCGCGACCTGCTCAACGCGCCTGACGCGCTCCATGTAACGCTGGTGACCGCCAAAAACTCTGCCCAACCCCAGGCAAAAACTGTTTATGCGCCAAGCAAAGGGCTTTTATTGATGGCCAACAATATGGAGCAGCTGCCCCAAAATAAAGTGTACGAGCTCTGGTTGTTACGCGCTGATGGCGGCGCCCCCATGCCTGCCGGAACATTCAGACCTGATCCAAGCGGCAACGTGCTGATGCACCATCCCATGAGGTCCAAAATCCAGGCCAAGACATTTGCAATTACCATTGAACCTGAGGGCGGCAGCCAGACACCCACCATGCCCATCGTCATGCAAGCTGCGGGATAGTCTGCTGTGTTGTGCGGCTTCACTAATGGAATGCTGGTCTGAGCTGCTCAAGGACCTTGTCTTTGCTGATGTTGTTCCGTGCTGGAATTGCGCTTTCGGAACTGCTGTTATCGCTCTGGCTGGGCGCAATTTTGTTAACTTTGGCACAACTTGGCGTCTCTCGGCCATAAAACCTCTACCTTGCTCTAACAATCTATGCATTTCTATTTGATTTTTCGGCGTAAAAGCCGGACTTACACCATTCACAACGCGTATTTCTAAGGAATCGTAAAAAGGCCACAAGCTCAGTTGGTCCACAGCACCCAAGGGTGCATCTCCCGGATGATCGGTATGTGATGACCGGGATGTGACTGACAAAAACTTCGAGTGGATTCTTTTATGAATCTGCAACGGCAGAGCGAAAGGCGCCGGCATAAATGCGGGTTCGATGTGTCTGAACCGCTGTCCCACCCACAAACATTGCCGAGGTTCAGGCGAATTCCGTGCCAGCTCTTTTCTCAGTTACAAACAACCTGCGAGTAGAAAACAAACCTTGATCGCAACGGCGACCAAGCCTACTGAAAATACGCCCGTACGAAGTTGATATCGCCCGTGCGGGCAAAAATACCAAAAGAAACGAGAGTATTCATGCCAACCGCAACCGCAAAGTCCACGTCACCGTCTCCAAAGGTTGGATCACGCTTGAAGGAAGCAGCGTGGGCGGCGCCGGGGATTACCTCGGTCGATAACCGGATCACGATCGCATTCTAGCCGTTCCGATCTGATGAATCACTTTATGAAGAGGGCCGGGGCGATATCTCAAATTCGATAAGGATGGTGCAAAATGCCGAACTATTTTACCCGCCACGCTCTTCTCCTCCTGCTGGCTGTGGCCGTGGTTGCCCAGCTTTCGAGCGGATGCAAGTCAACAACCACCAAAGCCAATAACGCGCAGCCGAGCGAGCAAAGCTCAACCACCCGTGCCGACAGCGGCCAAACCATCGAAGGCTGTATCTTGCGCAAAGAGACGGCTTTTTATATTGAACCTAGGACCGGAGAAATGACCCGGCTGAATGCCGGCAGCCAGGATCTGAACGCGCACATGGGCCATAACGTGCGACTCACGGGCACCATGAACCAACCTGGCGCCAATCCGCCCGCAAGCGACACTTCGAAGCCAGGCGCTGACAATGCCCCTGAGTTCTTGGTAACGCGTGTAGACATGGTTGAGGAAGCGTGTCCGGCGGACATTCAAAAGCGGATTGATCAGGACAATAAGAACAAAAAGAGTCCGAAGTAGCCGGCTCTCTCCCTTGAGACCAGTCGCCTGGTTGTGTCGCGAGAATGGTTATCAACCAGTACAGCCAGGCGATGCTCGAAAAGCGGATCACGCATTCGCCAAAGCTACAGCGGCCGCTGCGAACTTAGTGATCGAAGAAAGAACATTGAATCACATCAAATCTTGGAGCGAGACATATGATTACGAATCCGTTGTTTCTTGAATTTGAAGAGCTCCGTCATAAGTGGGGATGGTTCCTGGCCCTCGGAATCGCCATGCTTATTCTGGGCACTGTGGCTTTACTGATGATGCCGATTGCTACTGTTGCCGCTGTCATGATATTGGGCTGGGTCATGGTGGTGAGCGGTGTTGTGGAAGCCATCCATGCTTTTCGGCTCCGGGGCTGGGGAGGCTTCTTCCTGCACCTGATTGGAGGAGTTCTGGGAGTGTTGATCGGATTGCTGATTGTGACGCATCCGGTTGCCGGTGCAATCGCATGGACGCTGCTCTTTGCGTCGTTCTTTACGGTGATCGGTATTTTTCGGATGGTCGCAGCGGTCCAGCTCAAGTTTCCCCACTGGGGCTGGGCCGTCTTTGATGGCGCCATCACGCTCCTGCTCGGGATTGTACTTTCGGTGGAGTGGCCATGGTCGGGCCTCTGGTTTCTGGGCTTGTCTGTGGCAATTTCACTGCTGCTGCGCGGCTGGTCCTACGTGATGATTTCGCTGGCGGTGCGTGCGATTCCCCCCGTGCCTCAGGAAGTACGCAGAGCTGCTTGAACTTGATCGGCAGTGCCGGCAATAAGACATCAGGAGCTGACGTGAAATACGAACATTTACTGGCGGAACATAGCCAACACGAGAAGAATGCCGGCCCGCAGGATACGCCGGAGGTCGCCCGATCGCTCACCGAGGAACTCCAGAAACTGCGGGCCGAGTACGGCACTCTGTTAGACCGGCTCGCGCGGCAACAGGCGGAGTTCGACAATGCGCGCAAGCGTGCAGCCAGGGAACTCCAGGAGCTTCGGGACTATGCTCCGGCCGAAACAGTGGAGTTGCTGTTGCCAATTCTCGATAACTTTGAGCGGGCGTTGCGCCACGCTGACAATCCCGAAGATTTTCGCTTCGGAATCGACTTGATCTATCGCCAGTTTGTGGATGCGCTGCATAAGCTCGGGGTGGAGCAGGTTCCCGCCCGGGGCGAGCGGTTTGATCCTCAAAAGCACGATGCGCTGGAGGTGGTTGACACGCAGGAAGCGGAAGACAACCAGGTTCTGGAAGAACTGCAACCGGGCTATCGGCTGAAAGACCGGCTCTTACGGCCTGCGATGGTGCGCGTGGCCCGAAATCCCCGAAAGTAGTTTTTGCATCTGAACTTCAGGCAGATCTGGGGCCGTTCATTTTAAGCCGTTCACTTGAAGCTCGGGAAGCTGACTTTGGCCGGCACTGCGAATCTCCTGACTAACATTGTCCATGGGGATGATCGACGAGAAATTACGACGCGGCTTTGACAGCTATCTGAGCAAGACCGAAGTGTTTATTTATGCCACCTTGGCCACCTTGCTTTCTCTGACGGCCATGGTGACGGTGGTGACCGCCGGCAAAATGCTCTGGGACAGTTTGAGCCACTGGACGCTCGCGGCGCAGACACTCCGCGTGTTTGACGAACTGCTGATTGTGTTGATGCTTGTGGAGATCCTCCATACGGTACGCATCTCAATCCGCTCCCACACCCTGGTGATTGAACCCTTTCTGATCGTAGGTCTGATCGCCTCAATCCGGCGCATCCTGGTAATTACCCTGGAAGCCGCCACGCTCACCAAAGAAGGCGTGTGGGCCAGCGAGGGTGCGCACAGCATCTTTCAAGCTGCCATGATTGAGATGGGTCTGCTGGGTCTGCTCGTGTTCATCCTGGTTTATTGCATCATGCTTCTGCGGCGGCGAAGCTCTCCGGTCTCAGGTGAAGGTGACGATGCTATGGACCTTGTTTGATCTAAAACGTTTGATCTAAAAATGGCTTCCTTCGCCGCCAACATCGATCTAGCCCCAATCGGGAGAGACAAATGAATACAAATTTGAAAGCGCGGATGATGACCGGTGCAGGCGTGCAGCGAGCCAGCGCGGAGCAGCGCTTGAAGGAACTCGGCATCACGCTGCCGGCGCCCCCTGAGCCGTTCGGCACCTATGTGGAAGCGGTGCTGACGCGCAATCTGCTTTTTCTAAGTGGAATGCTTCCGACGGAGGGTCACGGAGCGAAGTTCGTAGGCCGCGTTGGCGCGGAACTCGATGTGGACACGGCGCGCAAAGCGGCGTATCTCGCTGCTCTCAACGTCCTCGCTGTCGCACGGCAGCATTTGGGATCGCTCGACAAAGTGACGCGAATCGTCCGGCTCGGCGTGTTGGTTGCCACTTCGGGCGATGTCCGCGATCAGCCGAAAGTCGCTGACGCCGCTTCGGAATTGCTGCAAGACGTCTTTGGAAAAGACAAGAACCCCTGTCGCCTTGTGTATGGCGTCGCGAGCCTTCCTCTCGGCACCCCAGTCGAACTGGAAGTCATTTTCGAGGTAGCAGGGTAGAGACGCGGCGAGCAATGTTTGTCGCCTCGCCAAAGTGGCAATAAGTACTTTCAACAATACCGAAAAATCGTAGGAGGAGTTATGACAACAACAGTTGCAATAGCAACGATGAAGGTGGCACAAGTCTCCAGTCCCGGAGCAGATTTCGAGATCGTCAAGCGCGAGATTCCCGAGCCGGGTGCAGGACAGGTGCGCATTAAGGTGCAGGCCTGTGGCGTCTGCCACAGTGACGTGCTCACGAAAGAAGGCTCTTGGCCTGGAATTCAGTATCCCCGCGTTCCGGGACACGAAGTGGCAGGCATCATTGATGAAGTGGGAGCCCGTGTTTCCGAGTGGAAGAAGGGCCAGCGTGTGGGCGTCGGCTGGCATGGCGGACAGGACGGCACGTGTCGCGAATGCCGGCGCGGAGATTTTCGCAATTGCCGAAATCTGAAAATTCCGGGCATCAGCTATGACGGCGGTTATCAGCAATACATGGTCGCGCCCGTCGAGGCATTGGTGCAGATGCCGGAGAGTCTCAGCGACGCCGAAGCAGCACCGCTGCTCTGCGCAGGAATTACCACTTACAACGCGCTGCGGCACAGCGGCGCGTTCCCCGGAGACCTGGTCGCGGTGCAGGGTATCGGCGGTCTGGGTCACCTTGGAATTCAGTTCGCGCAGAAGTTTGGTTATAAGGTCGCGGCTATCGGGCGAGGACCTGAAAACGCGTCGCTCGCAAAGAAACTCGGAGCGAGCGTCTACATCGACAGCAAGTCGACGAACGCAGCCGAGGCATTGCAAAAACTGGGCGGGGCACAGGCAATTCTAGCGACAGCGCCAAGCTCGAAAGCGATGTCTGAGTTGGTCGACGGTCTGGGCCCGAACGGCAGGCTCATCGTGGTAGGTGCGACATTCGATCCGATTGAGGTCGCACCGATACAGCTCATCAGTGGAAGTCGAACGATTCAGGGCTGGGCCTCGGGAACACCGGCAGACTCCGAGGACACACTGCGCTTCGCCGAACTAAGCGGCGTGCGTCCGATGATTGAGACATATCCGCTCGAAAAAGCGGATGAGGCTTATGCGCGCATGATGAGCGGCAAGGCACAGTTTCGCGCCGTTCTGACGATGTGAAGTTGGCCAACAACGCAATCGAGAAACACAGCGGGCACTGGTCTACGAGCTCGCCTTAAGCGGGGCTAACGATGCGTCTTTTCACATTGCCCCGTTGGACCCGATGCTTGCAGTATTTTGCATGGCCACCACACCCGGACGCCAGTTCCTATGCCAGGAAATTCTCGGGCAAATATGCGCACCGGATCATCAAGGGCGGCGTCGGGCACAATCTGCCTCAGGAAGCTCCGGAAGCTTTCGCCAAAGCTGTCGTTGAAGTCGATGGTTATTGATAGCCGTTAGCCTGCGTAAGCCCTGCGGGCTGAACCAGTCCGTATGGCAGCAAAACAGTTATTACCGATGGAGGTCTACGTCATGAAGCGTTCTTTGTCGTTTTTGGTCTGGATCCGTCGCGCTCTGGGCGTGGCTGTGATCATGGGAGTTGTCGCCATTGCGATAGGCCGGCACACGAATATGCTCAAAACATTTTCCATCGTAAATACAGCGAAAGCGGAAGAGCATTTGCTCGGCGCATTCCACCCAGAAAGACCGGCTATGCTGACAGCGAGCGCCGGCGAGTCTAAGCCTGCTCTTGCCGACGAAAGGTCTCTACCTGACTTGGGCGGTGCCGTCGCCTGGCTCAACTCCGGTCCCTTGAACAGCAAGGCGCTACGCGGAAAGGTTGTGCTGGTCGATTTCTGGACCTACTCCTGCATCAACAGTCTGCGAGAGTTGCCCTACGTGAAAAGCTGAGCGGCAAAATATAAGGATGCGGGCCTGGTTGTGATCGGTGTGCATGCGCCGGAGTTCGGGTTCGAGAAACAACGTGCGAACGTCGAAAATGCCGTGCGCGAGTTGAAGGTTATCTACCTGGTCGCCATCGACAGCAACCACAGGATTTGGCGGGCGTTCAGCAACGAATACTGGCCAGAAGACTACTTCATCGATGGGAAAGGACGAATTCGTCATCACCACGTCGGAGAGGGCGAATATGGCAAGTCCGAGCGTGTCATCCAGGAACTTCTAAAGGAGAACGGACGCACTGGCCTGAATGGGAGCACGGTTAGCATATCCGCTGATGGAGTCGAGGCAGCACCTGGCGGAGATGTGCAATCTCCGGAAACCTATATCGGCTATCGTCGCGCCGAGCGTTTCGCATCGCCCGAGCGATTGGCTCAAGACTCACGAAAGCCTTACAGCCCACCTGCCACACCCTCTTTGAATCAATGGGGATTGAGCGGATCGTGGAACGTCGGTGCCGAGAGCGCTGTGCTTCAGACGGAGCCCGGCAAGATTGTGTTCCGGTTCCATGGCCGCGACCTGCACATGGTGTTAGGTCCGGCGAAGAACGGTAAGCCCGTTCGCTTCAAGGTGAAGCTGGACGGTAGCGCGCCCGGCGACGATTGTGGAGTTGATTCCGCCCCCGACGGCACCGGCCAGGTTCGAGAGCCCCGTCTCTATCAGTTCATCCGCCAAAAGGGTCAAGTAAAAGACCGGACTTTTGAGATCGAATTCCTTGATCCCGGCGTTCAGGCCTTTTCGTTCACATTTGGTTAGGAAATTGGAGGAATAAATCTGGACCGCAGAGAGGCGCACAGAATCAACGCGACCTCGATAACCCTGCCATGAAGTCTTGTCGTGATGCTGGCAATCGCTGAGATTCCTCCCGAGCGACGGGCAAGACAGACGTTGGCTGCGTTTTCGGGATTCATACCGGCAAACGCGCTTGTGGTCGTTGACGGGTCAACTCGCAGATCGTCGGCCATCCGGAATTGATCCCGGACTGACCTTTCAGACTGACCCCACCACCCGGCGCTGACACTTGAGTTCAGCGGATGATGTTTTAGTTAGACAATTTACCCCGTAATGTTGCCGTTGTAGATCAACTCTGGCTACTATGCCAAAAGACGCGATGAAAAGCGCCTGAGTCGAGTCTCGTTCGCCACACTGTGTTTAAGCGAACGTTGGCACGCATATTATCCGTACCGAGACTGTAATCCGTGCCGCGAATCGCCAATGTTTATGCGGTTTGTCACGCTGTCACGGATGAAAATGGCCTTTTCGAGTCGTGAGGAGCCCCTTCCCCAGGGTTGTGGGAGCATGCTCTTTGACAACTGAATATTGAGGTGAACAGGTCTCTCGTGGAGATGCACGGGCTGGCCACAGTATAAGTGTGCCAGCCCCGGAACCGGCCTTGCTTAATGCGCTCTTGGTTCTAAAATTTCTCTTTTAAGCTTGTTTTATCTTGCCCTCATCCGAAATCACCGGCAAGCTCAAATTAGGGGCTGAAATCCGATGGTGCACCTCGGTGGGCAACCTCGCCGAACGCTTGCTCAACTAACTCGCTGGAGGTTGCTCTCATGAAGGTGAAAGATGTGATGACTACGAACCCGGTATGCTGTCGGTCTACTGACCGCGCAATGGCTGTTGCGGGTGTTCTGAGAGACAACGACATCGGTTCGGTCCCCGTAGTCTCGAGCGAGTCGCAACAGCTTGAGGGCATCATTACCGACCGTGATCTTTGTTGCGGTGTTCTTGCCCAGGGTCTCGATGCCAAAACGACGGCTATCGCGAGTTTTGTCACACGAAACCCAGTCGCCTGCAGCCCTGAAGATGACATTGAAAGTTGCGAGAAGGCCATGCAAGATCACCAAATTCGCCGCGCTCCCGTAATTGATGGTCAGGGCCGATGCGTAGGGATCGTTTCGCAAGCTGACTTGGCGCTCAAGCTCAGAAGCCAGCCGCAGATATTTCAGAAGACAGTTGCAGCAATTTCAAGCCGACCCGGCTCGCGTCAGCCTTCTGCAGCAGCGTGAGACCAGGCGCATGGCAGCTGCGCCGAAGGAGAAGGGTTGGCGTTCCTTAGCACTGAGCGAGGCATGATTGACCGCTCAGGCGCTGAAGCCCGCCCCTAACCAAGGAGATATCAATATGCGCGCTGTTCAGCTCACGGCATACGGCAACCCTGTCGAGGGTCTTAAGTATGTCGAGATTCCCGGGCCCGACGCTCCCGGCCCGAACCAGGTCCTTATCGGCGTCGAGTTTTCCCCAATCAACCCGAGCGATCTCATGCTCGCAAAGGGCATCTATTCATTGCGCCCCGCGCTTCCAACCGTCATCGGCAATGAAGGTGTCGGCCACGTTCTCCATCTGGGGCCGGGGGTGCGCAACGTCAAGGTCGGCGACCGGGTTCTAGCGCCGCTCTCCAGCTTCACCTGGAGGGAGCGAATGGTCATTTCTGCAGAAGGCCTTTTCGCCCTGCCTCCTAACGTGGACCCTCAGCAGCTGTCGATGCTGACGATCAATCCCCCGACTGCGGCGCTGCTGCTCAGCGAGTATGTCAACCTGAAGCCGGGCGAGTGGGTGGTGCAGAACGCCGCCAATTCCGGTGTCGGGCGGTGGGTGATCGCCTTCGCGAAAAGGCGTGGCCTGAAGACCGTCAACATCGTTCGGCGGCCAGAGCTCGTGCCCGAGCTTGAGGCGATTGGCGGAGACCTCGTCGTCGTCGACTCTCCCGATGTCTCAGAAAGGATCAAAGCGGCTGTCGGTCAGGCTGAGCTCCGCTTGGCGCTTGATGGTGTCAGCGGCCCGGCGACGGGCGTGCTCGCAGCGATGCTCTCGCCCCGCGGCACGCTCGTCAGCTTTGCGGCCATGAGCCTGGATCCGATGTCAATCAGCCCGCTGGACGTTATCTTCAAGCCTGTCACCGTGCGGGGCTTTTTCATGTACCACCCGGAGTTTGCCGCCAAACTTGCGCCAGCCGTAGCGCAGGCCGCGGAGATGATCGCGTCCGGCCGGCTGCACATTCCAGTAGCCGCAACCTACGCACTCTCGTCCATCAAAGATGCCGTCGAGCATGCGCAACGCGGCGGAAAGATCCTTCTGGAGATAGCCGGATCATCCAGCTGACCTCGGAATAGCATCTGATTCGCCGACCGGCCGCCGGATAAACGTCAGTGGGGATTGTTCCCGTGTAGTCGGCCACACGGAAGTGATCCAGAAACGGGCTTGTGGTCATTGACGGACCATCTCCCGGATTATTGGCCACGCGGAAGTTTTCGAATGATCTGAAGCGAACTGGGTCATGGGCATGGAACCCACGACCCGTCTTCGAATCCTTTATTTCTCAAAGAAATACCCCCGTAAAGAGAAAATCCATGTCAGGGGTTAACATATACCTTGCATGGATTTCCTTTGTAAGTCATTGATTTAATGGATGTTATTGGGGTGGGTAGTGGGGGTCGAACCCACGACATCCAGAGCCACAGTCTGGCGTTCTGCCACTGAACTATACCCACCATCCGGCGGAGACTTTAATTGTACACGAGCTTCAGAATCGGGTGATCACTTCGGAGTGCAAGCTACTTCGGCGTTCACCTCAGTGCAGGCTATCCATCGGGGGATCGGGTGATCGGAACACCAGCACCGCCTTGTTTCTTTGACGCTTACGGCAGCATTTTAGGCTGTCGCGAAAAACCTAATTCATTGAGCACGAACCGGGGCCTCTTGGATCGCCGCAGCTTCCACACGGGCCTACGCTGCTGGCTGCGGCTGGTCTTTCGCCGCCTACGGCGAATCTTGAAAGCTGCTGGTCCAGCCTGGTGCTCTCGCACTTGGGACACTGAGGCTCCCGGGAGCCCAGCACGATGCTCTCAAAGTGGTGGTCGCACTTCCGGCAGATGTATTCGAAAATCGGCATAGATTTAACGTCTCGGGTTAAAATTCAATCCAACACGATTATAAATGTCCGGCAGCTCCAAACATCCTGGTTTCGAATATCTTGGTTCCGAGCCCTTTGTGCCCCGGCGCTTTCTGCGCAACAAGCACGCGCAGACGCTGGCAGGGAATTTTCTACCTCGTGAAAGCCGCCTGCCGGAGCCGGAAGAGCGGTTGTTTCAAGTAGAAGAAGATGTCCAGGTGCTTTGCCACTGCCACTGGCAGCCGGAGCGCGCCGGCCGGATGACGGTCATCATCCTCCACGGGCTTGAGGGCTCCAGCCTTTCGCAATATGTGATCGGCACCGGCTCCAAAGCCTGGGACGCCGGCATGAACGTGGTCCGCATGAACATGCGCAACTGCGGCGGCACGGAGAAGCTCACTCCCACGCTTTATCATTCCGGCTTCTCCGGCGATGTAGGCGCGGTGGCGCGGACGCTCATTGAGCAGGAGAAGCTGCAGCACATCGCCGTGGTGGGCTACTCCATGGGCGGCAATCTGGTCTTGAAGCTGGCCGGGGAGTGGGGAAGCGCTGCCCCCAGGGAACTTAAAGCGGTGGCCGCGGTGTCGCCCTCCGCCGACCTGGCTGCCTGCGCGGACGCGATCCACGAGTTGAAGAGTAACCGCATCTACGAATGGAAGTTTCTGGGCGGCCTGATGCGGCGGTATGACCGCAAGCGGCTGCTGTTTCCGGAGATTTACCGCGAAGTGGAGCGGAAGCCGCGCAGCATCCGGGAATTTGATGACACTATTACGGCGCGCTACAGCGGATTCAGTGGCGCCGACGATTACTACAGCCGTGCCGCCGCGGCGCGCGTGATCGACAAGATCGCCGTGCCTACGCTGGTGATCCATGCCAAGGACGATCCCTTTATCCGCATCCTGCCGGAGACCCGCGAGAAGCTGGCGTCGAACGCGCACATCACCCTGATTGAACCCGACCATGGCGGCCACTGCGCTTTCCTGGCCCAGCCCAATGGCTATGACGGACGATGGGCGGAGCGGCGCGTGATTCATTTCTTTGAACAGATTTCTTTGAATTCGGGACGACCCGATGCAGGTTGACTACTCGATCGAGTTGGGGCCTGAAGATCCTGCCCTGGAACTTCCCTGGACGTCAGAGGACGGAGCGGTCCGCTACTACGACCTTAAGCGGCATCCAGATTTGGTGCTCAATATAGAAGAGGCGCGCAACCACCGCGAGTTGAGCGAATTTCTCAGCCGGATCAATGCCGCCTCTTCGCCGCTGCAAACGGCCAAGTGCGACGCCTGGTTCAGTGAGGAGCTATTTCCGGAAGAGGAGATTTTTGGCGCGGCCTGCAAGTTTGTCTCCTATGTGGACTTGCTGTTCATGGCCAGCGAGCTTCAGAGTTCTCTGGAGAAACATGAGGCGCTGGCGCAGGACCTTTATTATCTGCTGCAGCGTGCCCCGGAGATGGCGGCCGCCGTGGAATTTTCAGTCCGCCGATGCTATTACCGGGTCGAAGGCTCAGAGGATTCGATGGACGGATTTCATATCACGGCTTACGTGACTGGCTACGGCGATAGCCAGGAAGAAGCCATGCAACGCTGGGGCATCGCGCTCAAGCTGCTGCAACATGCGCTGGTGCAAGTGAGCGTCGGCCTGTGAGAAATCCGGTGGCTCTTACCACTGATTTCCACTGAGACCACTGATCGGAAAACCGGCAGTTGGCAAATAGCAATTGGCCAGAACCTTGGCGCAGAGCCGAATCTTGCCGCTGATTTGCGCTGATGACCGCTGATTACAAGAGCGGCAAGATGTGCTTGATCGTTCGTGACCCGAGCCTGCGCTGCTGCTAAAATAGTTTCGCGGGCCCGTAGCTCAGTTGGATAGAGCATCTGCCTTCTAAGCAGAGGGTCGCCTGTTCGAATCAGGCCGGGCCTACCATCTTTTCAACCACTTACAGAACCTAATTCCAATGCGTTCACAGATCAGAAATGCGGGCGGCCGCCCTGGGGTTAAGAGTTACAACTTGCAAATTGAAAATTTCAAATCATCTTCTAAAAATTACTTATAGGACTTGTGCATCTCTACCAGACCGGCAATCTCCCCATTGGGGTGTGATTTAGTGGAGACCTCCACGATACCTTCATAATTCAAGACCACCTCTGCGATTTTGCTGAAGGCCTCGCCGTTGATGGTTTTTGTCAACGGGTGCTTGAATTCGCCATCCTTGGAGGCATCGTAAATGGTGAGGAGCACAGGCGACTTGATGTCTTTTCTGGAATGCTCCGGCCGCAGTTGTATTTTCGAGATATTGTCGAGATTCTGAATGTCAACCTGGATTGTGACCGTTTGGTGGTCGAAATCAAAACTAAACTCAGCTTTGCCGGTGGCCGGCGTTTGTACTGCAGGCGACGTGTTCCGGCCGAGAAGATCGGCAGACCATGTTACAACCTCGGTGCGCGCGCTCGGATCATCCTGCTGTCCTTGCATTTGAGGAGAGAAGAGCAGGATCGCAGCGACCAAAACCAGATATCTGGACCAAAAGAGCATTCGATTTTGACCTCTCTGTTCCTGTTCTCATTTTAACAAACGTAAGGATTCGCCATGCGATTCAGTTCTATCGTTCGCCCACATGGCCTCTGGATACAGCAACTTTGGAACCGCTCCCGCATAAATGGGATGACAGATCTGGCGCTCACGGTATATAAATCTGGCTGCAACCTGCGATCCGAGAATTCTGATAACTATCATGCAAAAAATAATAAGAATAGCCATATTTGCCGGCATTGCCCCCATCCTGGCCGGCCTGACCGTACAGGCACAGCCGAAGGTTTCGGTTTGGACGCAGCACAACAGCAACTCCCGCACTGGCAGCAACGCGGCTGAAATGACGCTGAAACCCAGCAACGTAAATGTGCGCGGATTTGGCAAACTGTTCAGCTATACGCTTGACGATCAGACCTATTCCCAGCCGCTCTATGTTCCCGAACTAACCATGGAATTCGATGGCAAGGTTCATAATGTGGTATTTGTCACAACTGTGAACAACACAGTTTACGCGTGGGATGCCGACAGCGATGTCAATGGAGGCCATCCACTCTGGAAACGCAATCTCACGCCTCCGCCGCCCGCCCGTGTTCCCAACGCAAAAGACATGTCTCTACTTGGGGCCTGTGGAGGTCAATATCACGACTTTGCCGGGAATCTGGGCATGGTGGGCACACCCGTGATCGATATCAACTCGAAAACTCTCTATGTGGTGTCTCACATCATCGATGACCAGGAGAAACACGTTCAGCGGATTCATGCGCTCGACATTACCAGCGGCAAGGATAAGTTGGAAGCCAAGGAAATCAGGGCAAAAATCAAGACAAAGTACGCCGATGTGGAATTCAGTCCTGTATTCAATAACCAGAGACCGGCTTTGGCTCTTGTCGGTGATGTGGTCTACATAGGGTGGTCTTCCTATTGTGATTCCGGGGACTATCACGGCTGGGTGATGGGCTACAAAGCTTCGAATCTCTCCCAGGTAACCGCCTGGAGCACCACCACAACGGGCGAAAAAGGTGGGTTTTGGCAGTCGGGCCAGGGAGTGATGGCCGACGATAAGGGAAGCCTCTATCTTGTTACCGGCAATGGCACCTCCAACGAAGAGGGAAACTACTC
>DATMMY010000171.1:0-4294 GCA_035569515.1 Candidatus Solibacter sp.
CCGCCGGAACGGGTCAACGATCCCGCGGACCCGGCGGTCGCGGCCAATGGGCAATACATTCTGGTTCGCAGAAAAACATACGAAGCCCTGGGAGGACATGCTGCGATAGCGGGTTGCGTTCTTGAAGATGTGGAATTGGCCCGTCTGTTCAAGAATGCTGGACACAAGATCTGGTTCCGCCAGGGCGCGCGGCTGGTCAAGACCAGAATGTACAGGAGCTTTTTCGCCATGGTCGAAGGCTGGACCAAGAATCTCGCGCTGCTCTTTCGCCGTCCTGTGGGGCTGGCTTTGCTTCGCTTGCTTGAATTTGGCATTATCTCCGGCACGCTGGTTGCAGGCGCAATTTTGGTGGCGAAAAATCAACGTATGCTGGGTTTGGCTCTGTTGGGCGTAGGCGTTCTATGCTACTTGCCTTTCATAACGCGCATCAGGAAGGCGCAGTTTCCGTGGACGGCGAACGTGATGGCCATTTTCGGCCTGCCCCTTTTTGGGTACCTCTTGCTGCGGTCGTATTTCCATGCTTCGGTGCGGGGCGCGGTAAACTGGAAGGGCCGCAGATATATACATTCTGCACCTCCGGCAATGATTGATTCATCTATTCCGAGAGGCAATTCCACACTCAAGGGCTAACGAGCATGGTTTACCTGACAAGAAAAGCCGAGTTTTCCGCTTCACACCTTTATCACAACCCCGAGCTTAGCCCGGAGGAGAATAAGCGAATTTTTGGTAAGTGCAACAACCCGCATGGCCACGGCCATAATTACACCCTTGAGGTCACGGTAAAGGGCCAGGTCGACCAGCGGTCCGGCTTTGTGGTTGACCTGAAGGAATTGAAAGAGATCATGAACCGCGAAGTAATCGAGGCGGTTGATCATCGTTTCCTGAACAAGGAAGTGGCGGAATTCAAAGACCGCATTCCAACCACTGAGAACCTGGCCATCACCATCTGGGGATGGCTGAAGCCAAAACTGAATGTGGCCGCGCTGCATCGCATCCGCGTCTATGAAACGCCCGATCTGTTTGTTGATTACTACGGTGAGGCATGAAAGCTTACCTGACCCGGCGATATTGGTTTTCGGCGTCCCACAGGCTGCATTGCGAGTCCATGTCGCCGGAAGAAAACCGGTCTGTCTACGGCAAGTGCAATAACCCCCATGGGCACGGCCACAATTACGCCCTGGAAGTGACCGTCAGCGGCCAGGTCGACAACGGAACCGGCATGATCTGCAATCTGTCCGACCTGGATGCATTTGTGAATGAAAAAATTGTGGATCGTTTTGGCCACGAAAACCTCAATACATTAGAGGAATTTCAAGGCGTGGTTCCGACCACAGAGAACCTGTGCATGGAGATTTATGAAATCCTGGAAGCAGGATTCCATCACGCCCACGTGGAAAAGGTAAGGATGGAAGAGACCATGCTCAACTCTTTTGAATATGCTGGTGGAAGGGAATTGAGGAGCTGATTATAGTGAAAAAATTAGACGATCAAATCACATTGCTTTCAGCCAATACCGAAGAACTTGTACGCGAACTCCTGGTGCGCCTGGGAGAAGATCCTGAGCGCGCGGGCCTGCAGAAGACCCCGGAGCGCATGTTTAAGGCGTTGGAGTATCTGACCAAGGGCCATAGCGAGAAGCCCGACGAAATACTTCAGGGCGCTCTATTTGACGAGAATTATGATGAGATGGTCATTGTCAAAGACATAGAGATGTTCAGTCTGTGCGAGCACCACGTGCTCCCATTTTTCGGTAAAGTCCACGTTGCTTATATTCCCAACGGTAGAGTGATAGGGCTGAGCAAGATACCCCGCATCGTTGACGTCTTTGCCCGCCGCCTGCAGATCCAGGAGCGCCTGACCGTGCAGATTGCAGAGACCATTCAGAGGGCCATTGAACCGCAGGGCGTTGGCGTGGTGATTGAGGCGCGCCATCTTTGCGTGATGATGCGCGGCGTCGAAAAGCAGCACTCCTCCGCCGTGACCTCCCATATGCTGGGCAGCTTCCGCAACGAGGAAAAGACGCGCGAGGAATTTCTCTCGCTCATCCGCAACGGCAAGAATGGAAATTCGTTTTAGAGCATTTTCAGAGTTGCTGTATCCCAGTTGCAGAAAAATGCCCTTCGACGCTGCCTTGTGTCAGGGCATAGCTTGTCCTAGAGGTGAGCTGGCGAGCCGAAGAGCCTGTCCTAGAGGCGAACCTTGTGAGCCGAAGGAAAAGTTTACTCGTGCCGATAACGTTCACGATCAATCGGCCTTTAGCCCCTGCAGGCCCATGCCGAGTATGAAAAGGGCTTTTTCGCAAACTGTAAAACCGATACCGCTCACATAAAGCCAAAGCCTGATGAAGATCCTTAAAAATAAAGTAGCCATTATCACCGGAGGAAGCCGAGGCATTGGCCTGGCTCTGGCGCAACTTCTGACCCGGCATGGTTGCCGCGTGGTTATTACGGGTCGTGACCATCGCAGACTGAAGGAGGCCGCCGGGCTGTTGGAACAAAACAAGACGGCGGTCACCGCCCTTCCTTGCGACATCAGCGATGCCGTCCAGGTGGAAAAACTGTTCAAGGCAGTGCGGAAGCTCTATCCTTCCATCGATATCCTATTCAACAATGCGGGAATGGCCCATGCTCTGGCCCCTGTGGACCAGTTGCCGGTGGACGTCTGGAAACAGTTAATCGACACCAATCTAACGGGCACGTTTTTGGTCACCCGGTCGGCCTTGCCCCTGATGGTTGCCGGTGGAACCATCGTGAATAATCTCTCGATGGCGGCCGTGCACACCTTTGCCGGCATGTCCGCGTACAACGCTTCCAAGGCCGGTGCGCTGGGCTTTACCAACGTGCTGCGTGAAGACTTGCGGAAACGCGGTATCCGCGTTCTGGCTCTGCTGGCCGGCGCGACTGACACCGGCATCTGGGACCAGTTCTGGCCGGAAGCTCCTCGGGAAAAGATGATCTCGCCGGAAACCGTCGCACAGGCTGTATTGCATGCGATAGCGGTTCCCGCCAAGGCTTCGATTGAAGAAATCAGAATTGGCCCAACCGCCGGTGTGCTGTAATCCGTTTCCGCGAATTCTTTAAGTCTTAAATTTTAGGTTTTCTCCGCGTCTCCGCGGTGAAGCTGGTTCTTGATTTTCTCTCTATCTTCTCCGCACCTCTTTGGATTTTGTTACCCTTAAGAGGCAACCTCTGATCTCAATGCTCGCCGTCCGCGACAATCTTGTCGAGTGCTTCAGCGCCCTGCGCGCCAACAAAATGCGCGCTTCGCTCACCATGCTGGGATTGACGATGGGTGTGGCCACCCTGATCACTGTGATGACCATAGTGCAGGGCGCGAACGTGTACGTTGAAAACAAGATTGCCAATTTGGGCACCAACGTCTTTCAGATCGCCCGCACCCCTTTTGTCGCAACGGATTTCAGCATCATCATCAAGGCGCTGAAATATAAGAAGATTGAACTGGATGACATGCAGGCCGTCGCCGAAAAATGTCCATCCTGCGGAGAAGTGGGCGCCACAGCCAGCATCACGGTCCGCGCGCGTTATGGCGACAAAGAGGTGCAGGACGTGAACCTCTCCGGCCAGACTGCCAATATGGCGGACATAGACACGCGCACCGTAGGCCTTGGCCGCTACTTCACCTCTTCGGAAGCCGAACACCGGGCCGCTGTCTGCCTGATCGGCGATACCCTGGTGCAACGGTTATTTCCCACCGTAAACCCTGTCGGCAAATCCATCCGCGTGGGGAACGAAGAATTCACGATTGTGGGCGTCATGGAGAAGATCGGCAGTGTCCTGGGCCAGGATCAGGACAACTTTGTGATGGTTCCACTTCCGGTTTTCCTGCGCGTGAACGGCCTTCACAGCAGCCTCACCATTAACGTTAAGACCAGCCCCGCTCAATTTGTGGAGGCCCAGGACCAGGCGCGGCAAATTCTGCGCGCGCGTCGCCATCTCACCGGCAACATGGAAAATGATTTTTTCATTGGCACCAAGGAGAGTTACATGGCCTTGTGGCGCAGCATCAGCTCAGCATTTTTCGCGGTGTTTATCATGGTCAGCGCCATCTCCATTCTCATTGGCGGGATTGTCATCATGAACGTAATGCTGGTGAGCGTGACGGCGCGGCGTCGGGAGATCGGCGTGCGCCGCGCAGTGGGCGCCACCAGGTTCGATATCCTGAGGCAGTTCATCGCTGAGAGCTTGGTCCAATGCATTGCGGGAGGACTCGTAGGCATCACCATGGGCTTTCTGCTGGCGCTCGCTCTGCGGAGCTACACGCCGTTCCCCGCCGC
>DATMMY010000172.1:0-3733 GCA_035569515.1 Candidatus Solibacter sp.
AATCTGCCCTTGATCTTCGTTAGGCAGAAAGCCCTTGGGAATCCGCTGATACAGAAAGACGGTGGCTCCCAGAACTGCGAACGAGAGCATCAAGGTTGCGAAGGGATGGGCCATCACCTTCTTCAAGCTCCAGTCGTAGGAGCGCAAGAGGGCGTCGAAAACGGCTTCGCTCTTTTTGTACAGCGTGCCATGTTTTTGATGGACTCCGGCGCGCAGGAAGCGGCTGGAAAGCATGGGCGTCAGCGTGAGCGAAACCAAGCCGGAAACCAGAATGGACACACCGATGGTGACCGCGAATTCATGCAGCAGCCGGCCAACCAGGCCTCCCATGAACAGGACCGGAATAAACACGGCTGCCAAGGAGATGGTCATTGAGATGATGGTAAAACCTATTTCGCGTGCGCCCTCTACGGCTGCCTGATAAGGACGCTTGCCCATCTCCATGTGACGCACAATGTTTTCCAGCATTACGATGGCGTCATCCACCACAAAGCCCACGGAAAGCGTGAGCGCCATCAGGGAAAGGTTGTCGAGGCTGTAGCCCAGCACATACATCATTGCAAACGTGCCCACAATCGACATGGGCAGGGCCAGGCTGGGAATAATGGTGGCCGAGATATTGCGCAGAAAGAGGAAGATCACCATGACCACCAGCGCCATGGTCAGGAACAGCGTGAACTTTACGTCATTGACGGAATCACGGATGGAAACCGAGCGGTCATACAGTATGTCGAGATTGACCGCCTGGGGCATCTGGGCGCGGAAGGTGGGAAGCAGTTTCTTGATGGAATCGACCACCTCAACCGTATTGGTCCCCGGCTGCCGGAAAATAGGAAGAACAATGCCGCGCCTGCCGTTGTACCAGGTTGCCGTCTTGTCGTTTTCCACGCTGTCAAAGACCCTGCCGACCTCATCCAGGCGTACGGGCGATCCATTTCGGTAAGCAACAATCAGGGGGCGATACTGCGCAGCGTTCAGGAGCTGGCCTGTGGCCTGGACCGTATAGGCAGTGGAGTGGCCGTAGAGCGTGCCTGTAGGCAGGTTGACGTTGGCATTGCGGATGGCGTTCTCAACGTCATCAATACCGATCTGGCGGGCGGCCAAAGCCCGGGGATCAAGCTGCGCCCGCACTGCATACTTCTGCGCGCCAAACACCTGCACCTGGGCCACTCCATTGATCATGGAGATACGCTGGGCCACAGTAGTTTCGGCATACTCATCCACATCGGACAGCCTCATGGTCGGCGAATTGAGGTTGAGGTAGAGAATAGGCTGATCGGCAGGATTTACCTTCTGGTAGGAAGGCGGCGTCGGCATCTCCGGGGGCAACTGGGAGAGCGTCTTGGCGATCATGGACTGCACGTCCTGGGCCGCGGCGTCAATGTTGCGGTCCAGTGTGAACTGCAGGGTGATGCTGGTGCCCCCCAGGGCGCTGGAGGAGGTCATGGAATCCAGCCCGGCAATCGTGGAAAACTGTTTTTCTAACGGAAGCGCTACCGCGGAGCCCATGGTCTCCGGGCTGGCGCCAGGAAGCGAGGCATTCACCTGGATGGTGGGAAAATCCACGTTGGGCAGGTCGCTTACCGGCAACAGACGGTAGGCAAAAATGCCGAACAACAGAATCGCCGCCATGATCAACGTGGTGGTGATTGGCCGCCGTATAAATAATTGTGTATTCATGGATAGCTGCTAGCTCCTGGCTGCTGGCTTCTCGCTAAACCTGCCTTGTGAATCGGGTGATCGGGACATCGGGTGATCGGGTGATCAAAAACCAAAATCCCAACACTCTTTCGTCGCGCTCCCGATCACGACCTTTACGTCGCGCCTTTGATCTCTACCTTGCCGCCGGGGATGATGCGCAGTTGGCCATCGGTCACGATGCGCTGGCCGGCCTGCAGGCCGGAGGTGATGACCGAGGTATCGCCTACGGTCCATCCAACTTTCACTGTTTGCGCCTGGGCCGTCATGTCTTGATTGATTACGTACACGTAGGTCCCGTTCTGTCCGGTCTGCAAGGCCGCGTTGGGGATCACGATGGCATTGGTCTGGTTGGTCAGCGTCATGTTCACATCTACAAACTGGCCTGGCCACAGGGCGCGCTGTTGATTGTCAAAAGTGGCTTTGAGCTTAATCGTGCCGGTAGTGAGATCAACCCCGTTGTCGATAAAAGTAAGCTTTCCGTCAAAATGCTGCCCTGTTCCCTGAGCGGAGGCTTCAACGCGAAGGGTCTTGGCCGCCGAGTATTTTTTCACTTCCGCAAGCTGCTGCTCGGGAACGGAGAAGGTCACATAGATCGGCTCAATCTGGTTGATGGTGACCAGTATGGGCACGTCATTGGCCTTCACCAGGTTTCCGCTTTTCACGCCCACAGTCCCGGTGCGGCCGTTGATGGGCGAAAAAATGGAGGTGTATTCACGGTTGATGCGGGCGGTCTCTACCATGGCCTTATCGGCGGCCACAGTTGCATTGAGGGCGTTAAAGCTGGCCTGGGTGGCATCCACTAACTGCCTGGAGACTACTCCTTCGCGTCCCAGACCCTGATAACGTTCCGCATCTATTCTGGCATTCTCGGCCTGGGCCTGGTCTTTGGCTAAAGTGGCTTCTGCTTGCCGCAGGGCGGCCTCAAAGGGAGCGCGGTCAATCGTAAATAAGAGCTGTCCTTTCTTTACGAAATCGCCTTCTTTGAAGTGGACACCCACCAATTGGCCGGAGATCTGCGGCTTAATGCTGACGGTGGAGATGGCTTCAACATTACCAATGGCCTGAACTTGCACCGGCATGCTCCGCTCCGTGACCGTGGCCACCATGACCGGCGCTGCCGGCAACTGCGGCTTTGCCGCCTGAACGGACTGCTTCTCTGAACATCCAACGGCCAACGCCAAAAGAATAAGTGCAAAGATTCGAAGATTAGATTGAGTCATAATTATTTCTTCGCCAACATCATTTTCTTACTCGTCGTTTTTCCGGACTTCCGGATTTGAGGGAGAGAGGCCCGTGTGTGATTTCCATTGGAGCCATTTGCGGACAGACCTGCAACTGGGGTTTGCATTCCGCCAAGCCAGATTCCAGCCAAAGTGGTGGCCACACGCTCCGGATCGGACTGCTGGTATTTCTCTCCTCCAAAGAGTTCCTGAATTAAAAAGTGATACACCACCATGCCGAAGAAGCCGCGGGCAGCCAGCAGCGGGTCCACCTTGCGGAACTTGCCCTGACGAATACGTTCACTAATGTAGTCGCCCAACGCGTCGTAATAATCGGCGACAAAAGTGCGAAAGAAACGTTCGGAGAGCGTGTGATTTTCAAGGGCCGTAAACCACAGCAGCCGGGTCAACTCGGTGTCATGAGGCGTACGGACCAGAAACTCACGGGCCATGGAGGAAAAAACCTGAAAGTCGTCGCTCCCGGTCTTGAGAATCTCTTTGAATCGGCGCCGCCTGCCCCGGGCGGAGCACTGTTCCTCAATGATGGTCCAATAAAGGTTCTCTTTGCTGGGGAAGTGGCGGAACAGCAGGGCCTCATTGACTCCCGCTTGTTCGGCAATTTCGCGCGTGGTTGTCCCCTGGTAGCCCTTGCGGGCAAACAGGCCGACAGCTATCTCCGTGATTTGCCGGCGGCGGTCCTGAGCTGATAGACGAAGAGACATTCCGGAAGTAAGTGAATACTTACTTTATCAATTGGACTGTGCTTTGCTCAACTGGTTTAAGGGAAACCGGTTAAGAAGTGTAAAGGGCTC
>DATMMY010000173.1:0-9117 GCA_035569515.1 Candidatus Solibacter sp.
CTCGACCGCTTCGGCGTCACGCGCGTCAACCGCGTAAGCACCTTCCTCTGGTCGGTCGCGTCAACTGCCTCCGCCTTTGCCGGCGGGTTCGGCGGCATCCTTGGCAGCCGCATTCTGCTGGGCATCGCAGAAGCGCCAGGCTTCCCAGCAAGCTCAAAAGCCACCGGCTACTGGTTTCCCCGCCGCGAACGGGCACTTGCCACAGCCATCTTCGATGCCGCGGCAAAGCTCTCCAATGTGATCGGCGTGCCGCTGGTGGCGCTGGCAGTGGTGCATTTCGGCTGGCGCTGGGGCTTTGGCATCACCGCTCTCTTGAGCCTGCTTTACTTCCTGGTGTTCACGATGTTCTATCGAGATCCAAGTCAACACCGCTCGTTGACGCTTGAAGAGCACGAATATATTCTCTCCGGCGGGGCCACGACCGAAGGTCCGGCGCAGAGCGGTGAAGTCGCCATGCTTGGCTATCTGCTGCTCAATCGTAAGGTGTGGGGCCTGACCATCGGTTTTGCAGCGTACGGATATTCTTTCTACCTGTTCCTGACCTGGCTCCCGAGCTACCTTGTGCAGACAATGCACATGGACATTCTGAGGTCTGCTAAATTTTCGGCAATCCCCTGGATCTTCGCCACGATTGCGGATCTCGTCGTGGGTGGATGGCTGGTCGATCGTCTTATAACCCGGGGACATGACGAGACGGTGGTACGCAAGACTGTCCTGGTCGTGGGCATGTTGTTTGGGCTGGCAGTGTTTGGCGCCACACTCACCACCAATCCAGTTTGGGCCGTCTTCTGGATCTCCATCGCATTGAGCGGTTTGGCGGCAGCGGCGCCAGTGGGCTGGTCCATTCCATCGCTGATTGCGCCACGCGGCGGCGCCGGTACGATCGGTGGAATCATGAATTTTTTGAACAACATGATGGGTGCGGTAGCGCCGGTGGTGACTGGTTACATCGTTGGGGCAACGCATTCCTTTACTGGCGCATTCCTCGTTGCCGGAATCATCCTGGCCGTGGGCATCATTTTCTACGTCTTTGTCCTGGGCCCGGTGGAACCAATCGCAGAGCTTTAGGCCGTTATGCTGCTTGTAAACGAGAATTCCATTCTCGTTCCGGTAGATGCAGAGGGGCCTCGGCTGAGAATTTGGTAATTGGGTAATTGAGAATTTGGTAATTGGGTAATTTGGTAACTGCGTAATTGAAAATCAAAGGCGAAATCTTCCAATCGCTGAGAGGGTCTGTGGCACAATCTGGTGCTTCGCAAACTGCGATTCGCAGGAAATGGACATCGTCGCGCTCCTGGCAACAACTTTGATGTACCATGCCTTGGTGCTTTGATTTTTCAATGGGAACTCCGTTTTTGCAGGGCTGGTTGATCACGTAGGAGGAACTGGGAAGATGCGTCGTGTTATTTGCGCCTTGGCTATAGCGGCATGTGTAGCGCTCACGCCGTCAACTCTGGCAGGCACGTCTAAGCCGCTCGAAATCTATTTCATTGATGTGGAAGGCGGGCAGGCCACATTGATCGTTGATCCGCGCGGCCCGTCACTTCTGGTGGATACCGGTTGGGACGGCTTCGACGGCAGAGATGCCGGACGCATCCTGTCCGCGGCCAAGGCGGCGGGTCTGAAACGGATCGATTATGTCCTGATTACCCATTACCATCGCGACCATGTTGGCGGAGTCCCGGAACTTGCCAGGCAAATCAAGATCGGCACATTTGTGGACCATGGCCCTAACATGGAGGATTCTGATGACTCGCGAAAACTATATGCCGACTACGAGAAAGCAATAGGCCAAAGCAAGCATCTGGTTGTGAAACCGGGGGACCAGTTGCCATTCAAGGGCATCAAGGTGCAGATCTTGACCGCAGCCGGAGAGCACATCAGCTCTCCTCTGCCTGGAGCAAACCAGCCCAATCCGGTTTGTTCTTCGGAGCCGGAGGCCAAGGCCGACGTCACCGAAAATTCACGCTCGCTTGGAATCCTAATCAGCTACGGACAATTCCGGTTCATTGACCTGGGCGATCTCACAAAGAAAAAGGAGCAGGAGCTGGCCTGTCCGAATAACCTGGTCGGGACTGTTGATCTCTATCTCACAACACACCACGGGCTCTTTCAATCCAATGCAAAGGCTCTCGTGGATGCGCTCCATCCCCGCGTGGCAATCATGAATAACGGTCCGCACAAAGGCGGCAGCAAAGAGGCCTGGGAGACAGTTCATAATTCGCCCGGGCTGGAAGATCTGTGGCAGTTGCATTCCGCTCTGGATTCCGACCAAGAGCACAATGCTCCGGAGATCTTCATCGCTAATCCCGTTGAAAACTGCGAAGGCAAATACATTAAGGTCACAGCGGAGCAGGACGGAAGCTTTACGGTATCTAATTCCAGAAACGATTATAAAAAGACATATCCAAAGCCGATGCGTGCATCTGCACGTTGATGGCAATCTAATTCTCGCTAAAGGCGAAAAACCGATTTAGCCACGAATTCACGCGAATGAACGAAGAGGAATGCCGTAGCGAGAGTCTCTGGTTCTCGGCAACCATCCCACCAGGGATGGTCTCCTATATGCGCCGTCTGAAGCTCGCGACTTCCTACGAATTGCAAAATGTAAGCTGCTTCTACTGAATTACTTTTCTTTGTGGCTCCTTCAGCTCCTCGCAGATCTTAAAATGTTCCAACTATGATGGTCTTGTTCTTCGCTAGAGATCGCCCTAGGTTACCTCTGTACCGTTGTGTAGGTAGCCATTCCAATTTAATCTCCGGAATGTATAACCGACGCGTAAGACTTAGCTGAGCACATTTCTTGATGTGCTCTTTTTTTTGCCGTCGCTCTTTCCTTAAAATCCAGCCCCTTACTCCAAATAGATTCGCATTTATTACTTCTGTAACCTTTGCCCCTGTTGGAATTTAGATTAACGTTCACTCATCTGAAGTGCCCAGGGAAGTGCCATGAAGTCAAAAATCAAATACTGCGGCGTGCTGTTTCTGCTGATCGTAGGCTGGATTCCGTGCGCAGCCAAGAACATGGCAGTGGTGGTGGATAAAGCCAACGCCACCGCCAATGTTACGGCTGCGGATTTGGTAAAAATCCTGCAATCCGCGACCAAGAAGTGGCCGGATGGAAAAAGCATCACGGTGGTAATGCGCGACGTCTCCTCTCCGGAAATGCAACAGGTTCTGCAACGTCTTTACAAGATGTCCCCGGACGAATTGAAGGCTTTCATGGCGACGCACAAGAGCAGCTTCGTTGTCGCGCCATCAGACGAGGCGGTGCTGAAGCTGGTGGAGACAACGCCCGGCGCTGTGGGCCTGGTCGATGTTTATTCCATCACCAGCCACATCAACGTGATTAAGGTCGATGGCAAGCTGCCCCTGGAGCAGGGCTACGTGCTTCGTTAAGCAAACGGGCGAGAAGGGATACTGTCTATATGGCACGCGCATCTTCGAATACTTTCAAAGGCCTTCTTCTCCTGTTGTGCCTTGGACTCTCGCAGCTCTGTCTCTCCGAAATCGGATCACCGGGGCAGCAGGGCAACGTTCCCGTTACCACGAAATCGGAAGAGGCCCGCCGTCTGTTTGTTGGGGCGGTCGTCAAGCTGGAAAACATGCATGGTCCGAATGCCATGCAGGACTTTCGCAAAGCTGTCCAGCTGGATCCTGATTTCGCTTTTGCCAACATCATGATCTCGTTTGTCACCGTTGACCAGAACGTTGATCCGGCGGAGCAAATGGTGGCACGCGACAAAGCCAGGGCAGCCCGGTCCAAGGTGAGCCATGGCGAGCAACTCATCATCGATTGGCTGTCCAACAGCAGTGACGGCAAGATGGTTCCCGCTATCCAGGCCATGAACCAGGCCGTGGAAGAGTATCCCAACGACAAACTATTGCTTTGGATGGCCGGAATCTGGGTAGAGAACCAGCAGCAGATTACCCGCGCCATACCTATGTTTGAGCGCGTTCTCAAGCTGGATCCGAACTTTGCCCCTCCGTTGAATGAAGTGGCCTATTGTTATGCCCGGACCCGCAATTTCGGTAAAGCGTTTTCGGCCATGCAGCGATACATCAGGCTGCTTCCCAATGAATCCAACCCGCAGGATTCTTATGCTGAGATCTTGCGAATGGCAGGCAGGTTTGACGATGCTTTGATCCACTACCGGGCCTCCCTGAAAAACGATCCGAATTTCGTTGTGTCGCAGGTAGGTCTTGCCGACACCTACGCCTTGATGGGAGATGAAGCGCGGGCCCGAGCGGAATACGCCATCGCCGTGCAGCACGCATTCTCGAAATCCGAAGCGGCAACCTGGAGCTTGAATTCGGCCATCACCTACCTTCGCGAAAACAATCGCTCCGGCGCCGATAGCGCTTTTCACGCAGTCGCCAAGATGGCCCACGAGAACGACCTGGGAGTGCTGGAAGCGGAAGCTTACCGGATGATGTCCACCTACCAGCTACACAATACGTCCGCGATGGAACTGCTGAAGAAAGCAGAGGCTGCGCTTCAGGAGGAGCACAAGATATCGGCGGCGGCGCGCCAGGACGAAATTGCGTTGATCCTGCGGGAACGAGCCTCGCGCGCGGCTCAGGACGGGAATGGCAGCCTGGCCTCCTCCACGCTGAAACAGCTTCAGCAAATCTCGGAGTCCAGCCAGGATCCGCTTATCCAATTAGCGTATGAAGGAGCTGCGGGCGCGGTTCTGGTTTCCCAGGGGAAGTATGAAGATGCACTGGGGCACCTCCGGGAAGATGAGCGCAATCCGGTTTCGATGAAATTGATGGTTATGGCCTATCGAAAGATGGGCGCTCAAGAGGTGGCCGAGCAGTTGGCGAAGACCCTGGCGGAGTGGAACGAACCTACGCTGGAACAGGCTTTGGTAGTCCCTGAGTTCCGTGTCAAAGAACCGGCAAGCGCATCGTCATTTACCAGGATGTAATAAGAATTTTCAAAGTCAACGCAGAGGACAAGTCAACGCAGCAAGAAACTTCTGAGCACATCTCCTAAAAAATCTCATTCCCTGTCCCGGTGTTCCTCTCCATTGCTTGGCCCATCCGCTTTCATGAATCCCACAAACTTTATGAACCGTATAGTTCATAACGTACATCTGTGAGGAATGTATCTAGCCTAGACCGCAGCTTCATCCAAGCGGGTCACAGGGAGCCCCGAAGAAGGGGTTCATTGGGTTCATTCACCACACCGTCAACTTGAAAAAGGAGTTTTGAAGTGGCAAACAACTGGCTGATCACGGGAACGAGCAGCGGCTTTGGCCGTACTTTGACGGAACTCGCGCTTGAACGGGGAGACAATGTCGTGGCTACGGTGCGAAAGCCTTCGGCATTGGACGATCTCAAAGAGAGGTATGGAAATCGCCTTCGTGTCTCGATCCTCGATGTCACAAACCCGAAGGAGATCGTATCGGTTGTCGATGAGGCATTTGACGCGTTTGGCAAGATCGATTTCGCTGTCAGCAACGCAGGATACATCATGGTCGGCGCAGCGGAAGAAGCAGAGCTGCCAAGGATTGAGCGCCTGATTGATACCAATCTCCTGGGAAGCATCGTATTCGCGAAAGCCGTTATTCCTCACATGCGCAAGCAGGGCGGTGGCCGAATCCTGCAAATCTCGAGCGAGCAGAGTCAGATGGCCTATCCTGGCATGAGTGTCTATGCGACCACGAAGTGGGGTATTGAAGGATTCTTTGAAGGGGTCATTCCGGAAATCGCGAAGTTTGGTATCGAAGTCACGCTGGTCGAACCCGGCACCGCCAGAACCAACATCGCAAGTTCGTCCGACGACACCACCCCCATGGAAATCTATGAGGACACGCCTGTAGGCGATTTTCGTCGCGCGATTGCGCTGCATGGCGAAAAGATTCTCATTGGTGATCCGGTCAAGATGGCGCAAGCAATGATTGCTTCCTGCGAACTCAAGCCGGCTCCGCGGAGACTGGTACTGGGAAGCGATGCGTATCAGCATATTGAGGCTTCGCTGGTCGAACGTCTTGCACTTTTACGTTCGCAAAAGGAGCTCGCTTTCTCGACGGATCCGAGTTCGTAAGGCGATGATATCTGTCCACCAGCACGCGGAATGGGCCAGTCGCCGCTCTGATTGATCTGAGATTCATTGGCCCATGGGTCAGTGGGGTCACCGTCGCGTCGTCGGCACGCTTAAGAGGAGTAGAAAATGGAGAACTCTATCCAGGACAGAACAAAGCGATCGTGCTCGAAGCTTTCGAAACGCTTTTCAATCGTCGAGACTACCGGGCGGCCGAACGGTATTGGCCGCCGCAATACATACAGCACAGTGCTCACATCGAGCCAGGACGAGCGGGACTGTTCAATTTTTCAAATAATTTTGGCAATCCTGGCAATTTTGGCAATCTCCCGCCTTCCGCGTATGTTTGTAATGAAATCAAGTTGGCCCTCTGGTAATGGTGTCTTCCGCATGCAGTTTCGTGTACCATACCAAGTTTTCAAGAAAATTTTACAAATGAGGGTTTATGAGGATTGCAGTCCCACTGGAGAAACAGCCAGGAGAGGCACGGGTAGCGCTGGCGCCCGAGTCGGTAAAGAAGCTGACCGGCGGAGGGGTGGAGGTGTGTGTAGAGGCTGGAGCAGGCGATAAGGCCGGATTCCGCGACAGCGACTACACGGCTGCGGGAGCCAAGATGATGGACCGCTCGGCCCTGCTTCAAGGGGCCGATATTCTTACCTGCGTGAATCGTCCCGAGTCCGAGGATTATTCCCGTCTAAAGCCCCATTCCGTAGTGATTGGATTCCTCAAGCCCCTGGATGATCCGGCAGGGCTCGCGCCGGTCGTGCAGAGGCAACTGACCGCCTTTGCCCTGGAGTTGGTTCCCCGGATTACGAGAGCGCAATCCATGGATGCACTCTCGTCCATGGCTACTGTTGCTGGATATAAGGCCGTCATTATGGCCGCGGACCGGTTGCCCCGGCTCTTCCCATTGCTCATGACGGCTGCTGGAACCATTCCTCCGGCCAAGGTGCTGGTTTTGGGCGCGGGCGTGGCCGGACTCCAGGCCATTGCCACTGGACGCCGTCTAGGTGCCGTAGTGGAGGCCTATGACGTTCGGGCAGCCGCTGGGGAGCAGGTCAAGTCTCTGGGAGCAAGGTTCCTGGAAGTCGATCTGGGAGGCATCCAGACAGAAGATAAAGGCGGATACGCTACAGAGCTGAGCGAAGAAGCCTTGCAGCGAGGCCGCGATATGGTGGCCAAGCAAGCTGCCACCTCAGACGTGGTCATCACCACCGCGCAGGTTCCGGGGCGGCGAGCGCCCCTCATGCTCACCGAGCAGGCGGTTACGAGCATGAAGCCGGGCGCGGTCGTGGTTGATCTGGCCGCGAGTACAGGTGGAAACTGCGCTCTCACCAAACCGGGTGAGGTGATCGTACATAACGGCGTCACCATCCTGGGGCCGTTGAATGTCCCGGCCACCGTTCCTTACCATTCCAGCCAGCTTTACTCCAGAAATCTCACCAGTTTCCTTGCGCTCATTGTGGACAAGGGCGCATTGAAGATCGACATGCAAGATGAAATCCTTAAGGGCGCCTGCGTTGCCTTTCAGGGTGGGGATGTTCATCCCAAGGTCGCCGCCGTGTTAGGACAAACGGTCGCCTCAATACGTTAAGGAGAGCTGAATGAATCCTGCAATATTAATCGCTGTGGTTTTTGCGGTTCAGGGCACTGAGGCCGAGCCCGGCAATCTTCCGATTCCGGTATTGATCGCCTCGCTTTATGTATTCGTGCTGGCGGCCTTTCTGGGATATCAGGTGATCTCCCGCGTGCCGCCCTTGCTGCATACGCCGCTGATGTCGGCAACCAATGCCATCTCTGGAATCTCGCTGATCGGTTCCATCGTAATTGCCGGGGAACACGCGAACACGCTGAGCACAGTCCTGGGAACCATAGCTGTAACTTCAGCCATGATTAACGTGACCGGCGGCTTCCTGATCACTGACCGCATGCTCAAGATGTTCCGCAAGAAAGACACCGTTAAGGCGGAGGAGAAAAAGTGAACGCCTCCTCCTATCTTCTTGAAGCCACATATCTGGTAGCGTCGGTTTTCTTCGTCCTTGGCCTGAAAGGGCTAAGCCATCCCGATTCGGCCCGCCGGGGAATGATCATGGCAGCGGCGGGCATGGCGGCTGCGGTTTTTGGCACTCTGTTCCATGCCGGCATTGTCAGTTATACGTGGATACTTGTCGGCCTGGTTGTAGGGTCGTCCATCGGTATTCCAATGGCCATGGTTCCCATGACCGCCATGCCCCAGCGGACGGCGCTCTCCCACGCCTTTGGCGCTCTGGCGGCTTCTCTGGTGGGCGTGGCTGAGTACGCGATCCACGGGACAAGCATGGGTCCGGTCAAGATGGGCGCCCTCGGCTTTGAAGTCATGCTTGGCTCGCTCACCACCACGGGCAGTCTCATTGCCGCCGCAAAATTGCAGGAGCTCATGCGCGGCACTCCCATCCAGTTCAAAGGACAGCACATTGTGAACCTGCTGCTGGCCCTGACCATGGTGGGCTGCTATTTGGGGTGGCTTACGCACCCCGGCGCAGCGGTCTTCTTTTACTCCATGATCGGCTGTGCCTTGCTCTTTGGCATCATGCTGGTGATACCTATTGGCGCGGCGGACATGCCGGTGGTCATGTCGTTGCTCAACTCCTATGCAGGTCTGTCTTCAGCGGCTACGGGATTCGTCCTTTCCAACAACGTGCTCATCATTGCGGGCACCCTCGATGGTTTCTCCGGATTCATACTCTCCATCCTGATGTGCAAGGCCATGAACCGCTCCATCACCAACGTGCTCTTTGGCGGATTTGGCGCTGTCACCGGCACCGATGCCGGCGGGGCAGCGGGGACCATGCGCGAGGTCAGCCTGGATGACGTTGCTGTGCAGTTGGCTTACGCCAACCAGGTCGTCTTCGTCCCTGGTTACGGCATGGCCACGGCCCAGGCGCAGCATGCGGTGCGCGAGCTCGGCAACATTCTGGAAGAGCGTGGAGTGTCGGTGAAATACGGCATCCATCCGGTGGCCGGACGCATGCCCGGACACATGAACGTCCTGCTGGCCGAAGCCAATGTCCCCTATTCATCGCTCTACG
>DATMMY010000174.1:0-5046 GCA_035569515.1 Candidatus Solibacter sp.
TCGTCCGGGCTTTCCGCCTTCAGTACATATTGCCGGTCCAGGCGTTCGAATACCTTGAACATGCGCAGCGCGCCCTGGGGTGAATAGCCGGCCATCATCGCCAGATGGGTTCCGTCGCGGTCGGCTTCGAGCTCCTGCTCTTTGCCGTAGCCCATTTGAAAAAGCTGCGCCGGAAGCTGGAGCAGCTCTGACAATGGAAGGTCCCGCAGGCGGGTCTCAATCTGTGCTTTCTCCACGCAGTGGTAATGGTCCACATGCTCAATCTCGTGGCCCAGCACATTGGCCAGTTCGTCTTCGCTGTCCATCAAAAGCAGAAATCCTTTGCCGATAAATACGTGCCCGCCCGGGAGAGCGAATGCGTTGACCAGGCCGGAATCCGGGATGTAGTGAAACTTGTAATCAAGTTTGCGATGGGCCCGTGCAGCCAGGTTGCGTCCAACAACGTTGATGTATTTTTCTATCGGAGCATCGGTCTCTTCCTGCCACCCGTAGCGGCCGGTCAGATAACGGACGGCCATGGAGTCGCCAATCTGAATCTCTTCCTCGTCGGACAGGCGGGTAAGCTGGGCTGGCACCCGGCTGATTTGGCGTTGGGTATCGGCCATTACGTTGAGCACCGCTTCGGGTCCTACATGGCTCTCCACCTTGCGGCGCTCGGCATAAAAAATTGCCGCACCGGCCATCAGCACCATACCTGCCACAGCCAACCAGCGCTTCATAAATAGTCCGTCATAAATAGTCTCGCAGTGCTTTGCGGTTCCTCGAAAACAGGTAGCCGGCCACGATAAGCAGCGCTCCCAGGCCCATCAAGCTCAGGGCACGTGAACCGTTCAGCTTCCACATGTCCCACGAGAAGTACTTAAACACGCAAAGAAACAGCAGTCCCAGGCCGGTAAGCCGGTAGCTGCGCTCCTTGGCAAAAAAAGCTCCCAGGACGACCACCACCCCTTCCATCGCCAGCGCCAAAACATTCCAGCCAAAGTCGATCTTGATGACCAGCAGAATCGCCATCAACACTACCGGGACAAAAAACATCGGCTGCTCTGGGCGACGAGCAAGCGCTGTGACCCAGCCCCGGCCTCGGGAATTATCGCCCGTAGCCTCTTCGGCCTTTTGCTCCCTGAGCCGGAATGCCAACGGGATACCCACCGCCAGCAATACAATAGCCAGGGCAGCGGGGTAGACGCTGGAAGAGAAAGAGTTCTGAAGGCGGTAGAAGTTGTGCGTGGAGAGACGAAAGGCGGTTACGCTCAGCATGACCAAAGCCTGATACAAGAAGATCTGGAGTCCGGCTCGCCACGCGACCACAAGCAGAGCGACCACGATCAGAGCGTATCCCACAACAACTGTATCTTTATCCGGCAGTTCAAATCGCGCTAATGCAGCCACCGTGGCCGTACCCACACACGCCAGAATGTATTCCACACGTATTTTAAATGCGGCTTCGCTATCCCTCTTGATGTGGAGCCGCGCGTAGACCCAGAAGTAAATAGGAACCAGCGGCACGACGGTATACAGAGCGTCCAGGGCGGATGAGTTGAGATTTGCGAAGAAAATGCGGACAAAGCTGCTGACCAGCGCGACATACCCCTGCGCGCGCAGATACGGCGAAGACTTTCCATAGCCGAGTTCAAACAGGGCCAGCCCAAAGACGGCCCATACCAGCGCCACGCTGATTGGCTGAAATTGATACCATGCCAGCCAGGTCAGCAGCAGTGAGCCCGCCCAGGAATATGTTTGTGAGATGCGCCGGTCTTCAACCACATTGACGACATTCGTGACCCAGGTCAAAAGGTAGAGCAGCGCACAAACGATCAATACCGTGATGGCCTGCAACGCGGTTTGCCTGTATTGGTGATCGAAGTTGTAGGTAAATATGGCCGCCGCAGCCAGCACGGCAAGCACATGGCTTTGCCATAGCAGAACGCGATTTTTCCAGAAGCGTCCGGCAAAGGCCACGGCCGTAGCTAAACTGATCCATGCAACGGCGATCCAGGGGTCAGGGCATTCCTTGAATGCCAGATAGGCCAAAAGAGATGTTGCGGTGCAGGTAAAAGCCGGATGAAGCCGAGGATGTGGGCTGCGCGCCACCAGCAGGTAGATTCCGACGGCAACCAGGATTACGGAGATCAGTCGATAGCTGACACCATGAAACGCGCCGGCCACGGCAAAATTCACCTGCAGGGCTCGCCCGAACCCGAGCATGGCCAGCACAAATGCCTGCCATTTGAATTCATCCGCCGCAAATATCTGGGCTATGTTAGCGAGAATCAGGGCCAGGCCGATCCACAAGACGGCTGTAAGCCACTCCGGCGCCTGGGCTCCTATCAACAGCGTGATCAGCCCGGTCGCCGCCCAGCGATAGGTCACCGCAATGATGTCTTTTTCAAGAGTCTGCGAAAGACGGACGAAGCGTGAACTGCAATACAACAGCCCGGCCACAGCGCCAAACGTCAGGATCCTCTCCGGAATTCCATGCCATACAGATTCCAGGGTAAGTCCGCGGCTGCTGACGTCAATCACTGCGACCAGCGCTATCCAGTGCGCCTGATAGACCGTGTCCGCAATGCTGAACTGCTTTCCCGCCCAGCTTAACGTAAGCACGAGCACCGCTAAGAGAACAGCTATGCCATTTGCCGGGGCAAATGAGTAAATCGCGCCCACAGCAAACAGGCTGGCAAACAGAGAGATCGCATGAATAGCCTGCTGGTCAGCCTCGTCCTGAAAAAGCTCTGGCCAGCTCCGGCTGATCACATGGGCATTGGCGTAGAAAGCCAATGCAATTAAAGCAAAGATCACAAAGTTGACGGTGTTATAGGCAGGCTCGCCGTTGAGCACCTGCTGCGCCAATGGAACAATCCGCGTGGGCAACAAATAGATAGCCGCTAACAGAAAAATGATTCCGCCAAACCACCGGAACAGCTTTTCGCGGGCAAAGATTCCAGCCAACAGGAATGCCTGAGCGCCCATTAGCCACAGCAGCACCAGATCATTTCCGGAATACTTGAATGGGACTGCCGCAACCATGAGAACCGCGCCGATGCTGGAGAGCAGTTGAAATGGAACTTTTCTTCGGCGCGCAGCCGGAAGTTGCCCGAAAATGAATTCCAGCGCGCCAAGAACCAGGAGCGTGGTGAAGGCCCACTTGGTTTCGTATGCTTGATATTTCAATACCCCCAGTAAAAGCAGAGGATTCAGCAAAGCGGCGATGGTCGAAACCGATTCCTGCTCCTTGGTGGAAACTCCATGCAAGAGGTAAGCAATCCGGAAGATCAGCCAGAAGGCCGAGAGAAGGGCCACGCTGATCCAAAACTCCGGGAACGGGCCTTTCTGCTCTCCCATGGGATTGATGATCCAGTAGAGCCAATAGAGCTGGCTCAAATAGCTCGCGAGGATTCCAAACACCTCCAGCTCAAACCATCCGCGGCGCAGAACAAGAATGGTCATGCCGCAGACCAGGATGAGGCCAGCAAAAAGGCTATAGGCCGTGGTATGGCTCAGGACAAGCGCGATGAAGCCCAGAAGGAACGCCATCCCGGTCACGAGCTGCGAGTTGTACTTCAAGGTGTGCCAGACCATGAATCCGGCGACCAGCAGAAGCAGGAAGAGGTCCACAACCACCGAATCCAGGACCTTGGCGGACCGCCAGTGGTTTGCGGCTGCGGTGGTGATAAACAGGCTCGCCCAGCCCCCGCCGATCAGCACCCTGCCCAGGATCTTGAAATCTTCTTTTCGCTCCCAATAAATGCCCGCGCCCAGCAATGCGCCGGCCACCAGATAGCAGAGGATAATCCGGCCAATCGCAGCCATGTGTTCCCAGCTTGATTGCAGCCCCCAGGCGAGACCGGCGACGAGAATGACAGTGCCTACCTTCGGCAGCCAATTCGTACTCATGGCCTCTTCCATGGAAGCGGAGATCCGCTTGCTCTTCTGTGGCTTTGCGGCATCCACATGCGGTTCTGCGCGTAGCGGCAGAGTTTGCCGAAATTGCGGTGGTGGCGGAGCTTGCACCCGCGCCGCAACATTCTGGGCCGGGGGCGGAGTGACTGGCGTTACGGTTCCTGTGGTGGCGGCCGGAGGCGGTGGCGTTGCGCTCACCGGAGTAACGGGCGGCGGAGGTTGCGCGAGAGAAGGAATTACAACTGGCGGAGCTTCCACCACTTGTGGCTCCGGCCTGACCGGGAATACCGCGGGAGTTGGCGGAAGTGGTTTCGGTGGTACCTCCGTAGCCCGCGTGGTCGCAGGTTGCTCTTTGCGGATCCCGATTTGCTCAGCAACGGTCGGCTGAGGAATTGTCGGCTGAGGAATGATTGGCTGAGAAATGATCGGTTCGGGAACTGGAATCGAAACACGAGCCGGTGCTGGCACTGGTGTAACAGGCTTTTCAGCTACCGAAGCAACCGATTGTGTTTGGATGGCTCTCTGGAACTGCGCTGCGAGGAGATCAAGTCTCTTAGCAAGAGGAGCAATTTGGTCTTCGACGTTTTTAACGTCTCTCTTGCGGCGGTTCTCTATGATCGAAGCATAGACAAGCGCCGGCAAGCACACCACAAACCACGCCAGAAAGAAGAGCAATATGTATTGCATGAGTTATGCTTGCTCAACATTGTAGAACGCATTTCCGGGGATGTCTTGCAAATACTTTGCTAACTGCTTTAATCTCCGCAGCTTAGCAACACTGCTTCGTCGGTGGGGGCGGTGGCTGGGGCGCAGCACTCCGGGGTGCGCCCGCTCAACAACTCTTCAAAAAACCTCTCAACGCTGGCCAGAATCGCGGGGCCTTCGCGGGCGTCGTAGACGGCCCTGCGCAACGCCGTACCGTTGGGCACGCCGTGGGTAAACCAGGCCACAAACTGCTTCATCTTGCCCCCGGCGCCGTGCATCTTTTCCTCCACCAGCATTTGGAAATAGGTGCGGATCATCTCATAGCGGTCGGCATCGGTGGGCTGATCGTAGCGGCCACTCTCAATGAACTGGCGGATCTGGCGGAAGATCCAGGGGTTCGAAGCGGCGGTGCGGCCAATCATCACCGCGTCACAGCCGGTC
>DATMMY010000175.1:0-4533 GCA_035569515.1 Candidatus Solibacter sp.
CCAGCGAAATCGAAGTAAGTACATGCTGGAAGCTTTACTGCGCACCATCCCTGAACAAAGCATGAGAGTGCAGGTCCGGTACGAAGTCGTGCAGGACCTGGGCGGCTTGCTCGACCAATACGAGCTGACGCAACGGTCGGACAAGTCGGAGGTCAAAACGCTCGACGCAGTGCGGCTGGCAAGCCTGCGAACCAAGGAAGCGCTGGGCCAGTTCTTACGTCCGATCCTGCATATTTATTTTCTTTGGGATCCCGCTATTCATCACCAGTTGAACGGCAAAAAGAAATCAACTACGCCGTCATTCAGTCTTTCGCCTCGGAAATGCGTGGAGCGTGGCCGGCGCGAACATCAAGAGCTACTTGCCGAATTTGAGAGCTTGCTTCGCGGGATCGAGACCACCATGCAAGCTGCCGATCTTGGACCGCGCAGGCTCAACGAAATTGAATTGTTTCTTGAAGCCAAGCGGGCCCTGAATCCACTGCAGCCTGATAAGCGCAACTATCGGCGAAGTGAAGGACAGCTTGAGTTCCAGAGTGCACGTGACCAAATCGCCGATGTAAGCATCGTCGATGAAACCGACTCATATCTCAATGTGGACGGGATTCTGTACTCATTCGTCAGTATGAAGGAACTTCCCGATGCTACCTTCCCCGGCATTTTGAGGGAGTTGGTGGCGCTCGATTTCCCCATCACCATTAATGCTCAGATATCCATTCCCGACCAGAACAAGGTGTTGAAGAACTACAAGTCTCGGCTGCGCAAGATGCAGGCGGCCCAGCGCGATTCCCATGGCGGTTTCCGCCCCAACGTGGAAGCCCAAGTAGCGGAGTCACAACTGCTTCGAGTTCAGCAAGACATCATCGCGAGCTCCCTGAAAACAGCGAAGCTCAGTCTGATTGTAGGGACTCGCACTTCCCAGCCCGCCGTCACCGTTTCCGATCTGGAACAAGCTGAACGGATGATCCGCGATCGTCGCCAGCAGCTTCTATCGACGATAGCTCGAATGAATGGAGCCAAGGCGGTCGCCGAGACACACGCGAAGCGGCGTCTGTTCTTTAGCTCCCTGCCGGCAATGGCGGAAGAAGACTTGCGGGACCATGACATGCTGACCCCCAACGCGGCCGACTTGTTGCCGCTCGAGACTCCTTGGGGAGGCACACCTCGATCTCCTCTGTTCCTGCTGGAGACCCCATACCGGCAGTTAATCCCGTTTTCCTTATTCGATCCCGCATTAACCGACGCCAACATGCTTGTGATGGCCAAGAGCGGAGGCGGCAAGAGCTTCATGGTGCAGCAACTGTTGGCGATGGCCGCCCGTGACAATCCCCTCGTCTCGATCATCGAGCGCGGAGACTCTTATCGGCCTCTGGTCGAGCTGCTGGGAGGCCAGATGGTGACCATGTCACTCGATGGCATCCACACCATCAATCCCTGGGACCTGCCCCAAGGGGAACGGGAACCCAGCAAGGATCAAGTCGCTTTTCTGAAGAATTTGACCCGTCACATGCTGGGCGACAGCCACGATCAGGACACGGAGCTTCTGGACAACCTCATTAACGAAGCGATTCTGCGAACCTACAAACGGGCAGCCGTTCGTCCCTCCAATCCCATTCCCACTTTCTCGGACCTGCGCGATGAGCTCGCGCAATGGCGGGACCAAGAGAAGAATGAGCGCGTCATGGACGAGGCCAAGCTGGCAGCCATCAAGCTGCGTAGCTGGACAGGAGAACAGGGCGTTTATGCCAGCTTGTTCGACCGTCCCACGACGATCTCGCTCGACAATCCCTGGCTGTACTTTAACGTGGAACAACTGAGCGACGATCCCCGCCTGGAAGCTGCGATGAGCCTCTTGATCGCATACGCGACTTCGCAACGCGCATCCGGGAAATCAGGTAAGCGCAGCATCACCGTCCTTGACGAATTCTGGTACATGCTCGCTTCGGCCGTATTAGCGCCGGTCGTGGTGCAGTTATACCGGACCGCACGCAAGAGGAATGGAGGAATCTGGGGCATCAGCCAGACGGCGGAAGATTTCGTTGGCGCGGGTGCGCAAGCAAATCTCCATGGAGCTGCGATTCTGAAAAACTGCAGCACGAAGATTGTTGGACAGCAACCGGGGGACACGACCTCACTTCGGGACCACCTTTTCCTCAATGAGGTAGCGCTTCACCAGATCAAGCATTTTGGCGCGCCTCTGAAGGGAAAAAGCGCCGATGCGTTGATCGTCATTGGGGAAAAGGCGGACACCACGCACACCATTCGCATGGTACCCACTCCGATCGAATATTGGATCTTGACCACCTATCCGCGAGAGCGTGCTTATCGCAAATGGTTTATTCATCGCCGTAAAGAAGTAGCTCTGATAACTGCCTACCAGGAGTTGGCGGCCGCTTTCCCACATGGACTCGCGGACGCTCAGCCTCTCCCGGAAGAGATATCAGGAGAAGTCGCCCGCGTGGCGGCGAAGAGTTTGTGAAAGGAAGTAAAGCAGTGTTGAAGAAACTGAAATCCTCGCTTGGAAACGGCAAACGTCGTTTGCTTGTCATCGTGGCGTTTATTGCGCTGGTGCCAGCGGCCAAGGCCGGCATAGCCGACATATTGTCGATATTTCAGACAATCAACGGCACCCTGCGGCAAGTTGGCGGGGTTCTCAACACAGTCCAAACTCTTAAATTGACCGTCGCTAATCTCGAGACGAGAGTTATTTGGCCGGTTAGTTTAATTAACCAGGCGAGAAACTTTGTGGCCGCGAATGAAGCCCAGGCGCGTTCACTTCTTTCAGGTATTCAGAACCTTTCGGTCAGCAGCGCGACGCTTGTCAACCCTTCACAACTTGAATCGATCGTGCGCAGCGCCCAGGCAAGCAACGTCGGACAGCTGCAGGGGGCCTTCACCCGAGTCTACAGTTCGGTCTCGTCGCCAACGGCAGCTCCGCCGCTTGAACGAAACATGATGGACATGGACGACGCCGCGGCCCAGGGGTCCTTAAAGACAGCACTCGCTTCAGACCAAATCTCGCTCCAGATGCTGAATGTGGCGACAGGACTTGAGCAGCAGACCGCATCAGCGGCGCCGGGATCAGCACCGATGCTCAGCACGCAGGCTCGAGTGGCGGAACTCGAAAATCAAGCGTACCTCACCAGAATGCTTGCCGCGCAGTTGCGCCAGGAAGCGGTTCAACTTGCGCACGAAAACGCCTTGCGCAAGAAGAGTGCCGATAGCACCCGCACTCTTCGGATGAACTTGCAACAGATATTGGCTCAACCGTCCGGAGGCGCCCAATGAAATGGGGACGATTCAAACGACTGTGGATGAGGGTCCGCAACAAAATAGCTGTGATCACGGTGGTGGTTTTTGCCCTGCTGCTCTTGCCACCTAAGGGCCACGGCCAGTTCGGGATTGACCTGGCCGTTATCCAAACCGGGCTTTCGGTGATCTCCAACCTGCTCCAAAGCGTTGTCGCCAAGCCATTAGCGGCGATCCAGCAGATCGAACAACAAGCGGCCAATTTCGAGCAGCAAGTGGTCTGGCCGATTTCCGCAATCAACCAAGCGAAGGCGACTATCAATCAACTTCAAGGGGTGTTGGTTCGGACCCGCCAGATTTGGCAGGTTCCCATCGCGAGCGCGACATTGCCAACCCCCAAAAAGCTCGAGCAGGCTTTGCTTTCAGCAAACCCGGGAGCGATCTCCCAAGTCAGCGCCAACTATACGGCTGTTTATGGAGCCGTTCCCGCGCCCACGGACGCTCCGCAGCCGGTTCGAGATTTGATGGACATGACCGATGCAGAGGCCCAAGCGGCGATGAAAAAGGCGGTCGAACTCGATGCCTTGGCCAACGTCGAGCTGCAAACCGCTGAGCAGATCAATCAACAGCTACAAGGTGCAGCTCCCGGCAGTGCTGCCATCCTGGAAGCTCAGACGTCGGCTTGGGTAGTCCGAGCCAACGCTTACACACAATCGGCCTTAGCGGAACTCATGCGCGTGCGCTCCATCAGTCTGGCCAATCAAGGGGCCCAGCTGAAATTCAGTGCCAACCATACCAGCAACCTGCGCAGTACGAGCGGCCAGGTGCTGCAACCGGCGGCGAGGTAGGCGTGTTTTATTACCAAACATTGTTCGCGAAGGCCTTGGCCGGGATAGATGGAACCTCCATCATCCCGGCAATCACGACCGTGGCATACGTAATCCTGGCCATCGGCTTTCTCATTGGACTCTACCGAGCCGCGATGCGGGGCGGAGACGTGCAGTCGGCGCTCTCGAGCGCCCTCATTTACTTGGTAGTGGCGCTGATCATCGCGAATTGGGCGAGCGCATTCCGCGGTGTCAATGATGCTTTCAACCAAATCTCCCAGGCGATCTGGAACTCTTCAGGTGTCGGCGATATGTTCATGGCTTGGTTGCAGCAGCTCCAGCAGCAAAGCCAGACAAATCCCGGCTTGAGCCTCTGGGACGCGATTACGGGAGACGCCTCGGGAGTAATCACTACATTGCTCCTTGTTGTTGCATACGCGCTGTTCGCGCTTGCGATGAT
>DATMMY010000176.1:0-8589 GCA_035569515.1 Candidatus Solibacter sp.
GCCGCGATAACCATTGTCGAAAAAACCATCCACAAACGTGTACCGGAATTCATAGCCGAACTTCCAATTGTGGCGGCCGGCCGTGTAGCTCACGTTGTCGAGGATCTGCCAGTTGGTATCGACGCGTCCGCGAGGATTGGCTGGCAAGCACGATTTCATCACGCGCTTCAATGGTGTGCCGGTAGCGGTCAACTAAGCCGGGTTGGATGGCAAATAAGTACTCGGCGGACTGTCCAATGATCTCCTTCGCCGTCTGCTTGAGGAGCCGGCAGGCGGCGGAATTGATGTCCGCAATCCGGTTTTGCTCATCCAGCACGAAGGCGCTGTCCTTCATGCTCTCGAAGATGGTGTCCCGCGCGATAGGCGCTACATAAAAGAGCCGGTATCGGAAAAGGCCCAGCATAAAGATCAGGCCCCCCGGTATGAACATGATGCTGGAGACATCCACCGGGAACCGCAGCCCGCTCAGGTTGTATATAAGAGGACCGGAACAACTGACGAGCAGGCCGGTCATCAAAATACCGGGCTGGCCCCGTCGTCCGCGCGGAGATCGCCAGACCGCCGCCAAAAGAATCACGATGGTCGCGACAATCAGGCAGTAGCCGTAAGCAAAATACACCCAGAACCACACGCCTGGGGTCCGCTCCAGAAACTTGAGCGAACCGACGGTCCTAAGATAAACGGAGTGCCGTATCAGGCCATGAAAATTGCTTGTCCAGACCACAACCAGCGTAATGGCCGGCATAAGGGCCTGCCAAAACACGGCCCGGCGAGAGAGCCGCCCGGAGCCGGTATACTGCATGGCCATCGCCAGGCAGGCCGGGACTTCTATGACCGCTCCCGTCCAGGAGACGTTCGCGAAGAACAGGACTGAAGGAAGATCCGAATGGGAGGCCAGCAGCGCGTACCCGGCGGACCACAAAAGCGCCCCCACCTGCATCAGCGCGAAGGCTGCCGCGCCTGGAATAGTGCGGCGCCGCCAGGCATAGACCGCCATCCACCCGGCAAGACCGGCGCCTGCCAGATATATCCAGACAAGGGATGTATATTGCCAGTGCATTCCGCTCAACTCAGCCCGGGAGATTTCCAGGATCGATGTGCGCCAAATTTGTGCCAGGGCACGAGTTCACTCGCGCGAAAAGCTGCTAAAAAATTTCGGCCTTAGCCCCAGCGCACTTTTCCGCGAAGGGACACACCAATTCTGAAACAGTTATAGCGACTCAGGCGTGCCGAGGATTCTGACCCCATTTAAGCCAGTAGTCAATGAGCTTGTTTACACTTTCGTTATAGGCAGATGCTGGATTGCATCCTTGCATTTTGCTATTGCCTGTGGTTGGCCCAAAATGGGCCACATCCAAACTCCCCAACCGTCCCCCCAAATTCTTTCCGTCGCGTACCACATCCCTCTTAACAACCCTTGGGTTCCTCCGCGCCTTCGCGTCTCCGCGGTGAAACTGGTTCTTGTTTTTCTCCGTGTCTCCGTGCCTCAGTGGTAGGTGTAGGTTTTGGCCGAGGCCTGCCTAAAGCCGCTCCACAATTGCCTGCAGCTTCTTCGCAATCTCTTCCGGACCATCCGTGGCCTCAAATGTGACCGGCTGTCCAATGCGTACCTGAACCGTCCCCGGTTTGGAGAAGCGCTGCTTCTTTTGCTTGAGCGGGAAGAGGCCGTCAATGCGCATGGGAATAATCGGGAGTTGCAGCCGTTTCGCCAGCAGGCCGATTCCGCTCCGGAAGGGAGCTATCTCGCCAGTATCCGTGCGCTTGCCCTCGGGGAAAATAACGATGCTGTAGCCCTGGTCTGCGACCTCTCCGGCAAATTTGAAGCTCTCGCGGTATCCAGCCCGTTGCGGGAGAGAGAAGACGTTGAAGAAAGCCGTGGTCAGCGCATACTGAAGTTGTTCAAACCACCGGCGCAGGAAGAACCATTCCTGGGGTGGATGGCGCAGGGAGCGCAGCAGTTCGCCTTGCATGGCCGCCGCCACTCGATGCCGGAACCGCGCGGGAAGGGCAGCCAGAATAAAGCCAATGTCGGTATGGGTAATGTGGTTGGAGATAATGAGTGCCTGTCCGTGAAAGTCTCGCAGATTTTCGCGCCCAATGATTCTGGGTTTGTCCATGATCATGGTGGCCGGCCATACCAGCGTGTAATACACCAGCAGCCGAATCCAGGTGATGGGCCACCGCCGCGCCCATCGGGCATACGGATAGTTGAGAGGCTTGGCCGCCGCTGAAGACTTCTGCCGGACCAGCTTCTCCAGATCGGCAACTGTGGCGACCTCAGAGAACTCGCGGTCCGTCAGGTCCACCTGGTAGCGGTCTTCAATGGCGCTCATGAGTTCCACGCGGTCGAGTGAGCTCAGGTTCAGATCGTCTTCCAGTTGCGCATCGAGTGGAACCTCGCCATGTCGATGGGAAATGCTCTGAATCAGCTCTTGCAGAGAATTCGACGAAGACGCGGATTGCGGACGTCCCCCGAACCGGGCCTCCGCTACCTCGCGAATCACGTTCAACCGGGGCTTTTGCGTTGATGTGCGGGGAAAATCCTCATCGGGCCAGACGAACCAGCAGCGGATCTTTTGAAAATCAGCCAGGGACTCATTGGCGCGGGCCACAGCTTCATCGGTAGAATTCTGATCTCGCACCAGCAGGACGGCGCACGCCTCCGCATTGCCGCCCCGCTTGATCCCGAAGACCACGGTGTCGCGCACTTCAGGCTGGTTGCGGAGCGCCTGCTCCAGATCTTCCGGATAGACCTTAAGCCCTGCGGGTGTGACGATGACGTTCTTGCTCCGGCCTTTGAAATAGAGATTTCCTTCGGCATCCATGGCGCCCAGGTCGCCGGTGCGAAACCAGCCTTCTTCTCCGGCCACAGGTTTCAATTCTTTCCCCTGCCAATACTGCCGGGCCACGTTTTCGCCGCGCACCAGAATTTCGCCGGTCTTTTCGTCCAGCTTCATCTCCCGGCCGGGCAGGACCTTGCCAATCGACCTGTGGCCGACTTTAAAAGGATGATTCAGGCTGACCAGCGAACTGGTCTCGGTGAGGCCGTATCCCTGGATGACCACATATCCCAGCATGCGCCAGAACTCTTCCGTATTGCTGTCCAGGGCGGCCCCGCCGGAAATGAGCGCCCAGAATTTCCAGCCGAACTGGCGATGTATCCTCCTGAATCGCCACCAGCGCTTGAGAAAACGCTCGCCTTCACCTGCGGCAAATTGCGGCCCGGTTTCGTGGGGAAAATCGCGTTCAATCTTTTGCTTGAGCGATTCCACCACCCGCGGGACCGCCACCAGCACCGAGACCCGGTCGCGGCGGATGGAGGCGATGACCTCGCTTGGCTTGAAGCTCGATTGAAAGATGACCGTCCCCCCAATCAGGCACGGGATAAACATGCCCATGTATTGTCCAAAGACGTGGCTCAGCGGGAGCATGTTGAGAAAGCGAATCGGATGAAAGATGCGTTCGTATTTGAGGTACTTGGGAATCTCCCGCTGAATTGGGTCCAGGCTGGCCAGCAGGTTCGCGTGGGTCAGCACCACGCCCCGAGGCTCAGCCGTTGTGCCCGAGGTGAAGACGATCTGCGCCGTATCCTCTCGAGCAACCGCCGCGCCGTCATAAGGCGACGCTGGATGGTCCGCCAGCGTTTCACCCAGACTGTCAAGCTCCAGAAACGGCCATCTTTCCGCCGACGAAGCCAGCTCGCCGGAGCAGACGATCAGCCGCGCATCCACGTCGGATGCCACCCGCTGCATGAAATCCGGGGCCGCGATCTTGTCCATGGGCACGGCAACCGCGCCGTGCAGCATACATCCGAAGAAAGCCGCTACCCATTCCGCGGAGTTATCGCCCCAAAGCAGAACGCGCTCGCCTTTGCCGATGCTTCTTCGCTCCAACTCGCGCGCAAAGCGGAAGGCCAGCTCCGCCACCTGGCCGTAGCTCCAGGAGATGGAGCGATATCCTCGACGATGAACAAAGGCGGTTTCCCGGCCACGCTCCAGGTAGAGCCGGCCAAAATCAGCAAGAGAATTCACAGGAATTCAAAGTTAACATCTTTGAAACCCAGAGCAAAGCAAGGCTAGCCTGGATTATTCATGAAGCGCGTGTCAAAGCTTGGAAATCTTTTCCCACGCGTCACACTCTCTCCCTTGTCATTCTGAGCAGCTAACCCGCTGCAAAGCGGGTTAGCTGCTCAGAATGACAAGGGGGTGAATGTGTGGTGAAACGAAAACATTAATGAGCCATACCCATCCGTAAGCCATATTTCACCGTAAGCACATCCGCCGTATGCCACATGAATAATCCGGCCAATAGCTAGAAGCTACTGGCCAGTAGCTGCATTCCGATCAGTGGCTTCAGTGAAAATCAGTGGTAGGCCCCCGTTTTTGGTTGTGGCTGAAAGATCAGGCGCAAATTCGCTATATCCCATCAGCGTTCATCAGCGAAAATCAGCGGTAAAACGGGTTCGGTCATTTTGCCGCCAAGCGCACCAGCGCGGCCGATGCATCCTTCAGCATCTCCAGTTCATTGTCAAGCACCGCCATGGCTTCGTGGACGTTTTGAAGGTTGCCCTCTTTGGCGGCGTTTTCCAACTTCTTGGCGGCTTGAAACGCTCTTTGGCCTTCTATAGCAGAAGTAGCGCCTTTCAGAGCATGTGCTGCAGCCGCCACTTCTTCAAGGTCGCGCCGCTCAATCCCCTCCGCCGCTCTTGCTGCTAGCCGTGTAGACTCTTCCCAGAATGCCTCGATCAAGCTCCTGAGAAACTCTCCGCTTCCTTCTACTGACGCCATCAGTGCGGCTTCATCGATCACTTCACTATGGGGTAAGGACGTGGTTCCGTTTTCATCATCCAGTCTGACCCCGCTATGGATCCCGCCTAGATCCTCGATGACTTCAAAAAGCTCTCTAATCCTGATTGGCTTTGCGACGTAACCATCCATGCCCGCTGCCAGGCAGCGGTCCCGATCGCCCTTCAACGCATGGGCCGTCATGGCAACGACAGGAGTACGTCTGCCTGCGTTCTGCTCTTTTCCCCGGATGGCCGCTGTGGCCTCAAATCCGTTCATCTTCGGCATCTGGATGTCCATCAGGACCAAATCAAACTGCTGCTTTTCGAAAGCTTTTACCGCGGCCAGGCCGTCTCCCACGACAGTAACTCTGTGTCCGCGTTTCTTCAGCAGGCCCACTGCCAGATTCTGATTGACCAGGTTGTCCTCAGCCAGAAGAATGTGGAATTCCTGCCGCCGCTCGCGCAATACGTGCCGGGTGACTAACTCCTGCGGCTGGACGCGTGAGGGGCGGGTTCCAACCGCAACCGCGATTGCATCTATCAAGTCGGACTCTTTAACCGGTTTTGGCAAATAGGCTGTAATGCCCAATTCACGGCAGCGATTTCCATCGCCCTTTTGCCCGGAAGACGTCAGCATCACGATGGTTGCCGGCCGCAATGATTCATCCTTGCGGACTTCTTCCGCCAGCGCGAACCCGTCCATTTCCGGCATCAGCGCATCGATCACGATGAGAGGAAATGATTTTCCCTCCTCTTGCGCCTGCTTCAGGATTTTCAGCGCTTTCGGCCCGCTGTCAGTGACCGTGGGCCACATCCGCCAGCGCGATAGCATTTCGCGCAGTATTACCTGATTGGTGAGGTTGTCGTCTACTACCAGAACACGCAGACCTTCCCAGTCCACCGAAGACTCTTGTCCTTGCTCATCCACTTTGGCGCTTTCTTCCTGCACCTGCAAGCGAACCGTAAAGTGAAACGTGCTTCCTGCTCCAACCTCACTCTCCACCCAAATCCGGCCGCTCATCGCCTCTACCAGGCGCGACGATATCGCCAGCCCCAGGCCCGTCCCGCCATATTGGCGAGACATGGAACCATCCGCCTGCGTGAATGACTCGAAGATCATCTGCTGCTTTTCTATAGGAATACCGATGCCTGTGTCGGACACCGAAAAATGCAGGTCGACCTGTTGTTCCGATTGAGACTCCAGCTCGACCCTGACGATGATCTCGCCTTCATCGGTAAATTTGATGGAATTCCCGACCAGATTTACGATCACCTGCCGCAAACGTCCGGGGTCGCCCACCAGTCGATCGGGCGCCTCCGCCCCAATATGGCAGGCCAGTTCCAGCCCCTTTTGGTGTGCGCGAAAACTCAAGGCCTTCAGCATGTTCGCAATGCTGTCGCGGAGTTTGAAAGGGGTCGACTCAAACTCTAATTTTCCGGCCTCGATTTTGGAGAAGTCCAGGATGTCGTTGATCACCTGCATGAGTGACTCAGACGATCCTTTCATCATGTCCAGATACTCTGTCTGCTGGGCGTTCAGATCTGTGTCCTGAAGCAAGTCAGCCATCCCCAGGATACCGTTCATTGGGGTGCGAATCTCGTGGCTCATGTTTGCCAGAAACTCGCTCTTGGCCCGGTTCAGGCTGTCGGCCTCCTCTTTGGCGGCTTCCAGTTGGGCCTGCTGTCGCGAGGTTAACCTCATTTCTTTCACGCTTTGCAGGCAGGACATAAACAGGAATATGTCTTCAAAAATTACCCAGGCCGCGTGCTCAACCCAGCGCCATGAGCTGGCGGTCAGAATGCCGAACACCGATTGCGGCCAGTAAACGCCGCGAAGGTAGTGGTCGGCGGCCACTACCAGCGTGGCCGGAATCAGAATGCGCCAGTCTCGATAGAAAGCGAGAAATGCGAGCGAACCGAATATATGGAAATGGGTCTCAATGTGTCCTCCTGAGAGATGGATCAGAAGGCCCGACATCAGCATTTGTGAAACTGCAATGGCGTAGCGCGTTGATTTTTCGCCGGGTCGAATCACCGCCAGCATGACCGGAAAGATGGTGAGCAAGCCGCCCAGAAAAAGCGCCACCCAAACATGAATATGGATGTGGCTCGTCTGTCCGGCCCATGTTCGCGGGGAAATCCATAGAGCTGCCGCAATACCTGCGATCCATTGAAACGTCATCAGCCCCGCAAACATGCGGTCGGTGCGCTTGTAGATCGTCTGCTGCTGCTGCTCCAGGAGCGCTTCTGTTCGCCTCTCGATTCTTTCGTTTGTCGTCATGTTGCCGGGCGTTTCCGTCATAGACTCTTCCTCTGCTCTTCTGAAGCCGCGTCGTGTAACGCGCATCCATACACTGACGTTCGGCTCCGTTCGGCCCTCCCCGTGGTCACTAGAGAAACTATGGCGCTGCGCCCCGCATTGTCCCCGGAGTGTCCCCGGGAAGCTGTGATTCCGCCGCTAAAAAGCAGAACTCCGCTGGCGCTGTATAGCATGGTTTGCCCTGAGGCGCTGGCGTGGAACCGGTCTGTTTCCACCATTCCTTCGTCCCTTATCACGCGCACTCCCGGTATGGCCAAAGCGGCACGCCAAAGATCGGTCTCTTCCCATCCGTCAGCCGACCCTTTTGGCTTGGCAAAAACAACGGTGGCGGTCACTCGGTCGCGAAGCCGGGTCATGAGCAAGGCCAGCTCCCCGATGGTCGCGCGCGTACATGGGCACTGCGGATGCGCAATCACCACAATGGCCGGAACGCCTTTTGTTCGCGGGACCTGGCTGCCGGATGGCCATTCTGTAAGTGGGCGCCCCGGGGTTCCAGGAGTGTTTTCATAGTCCAGCATGGTTCGCATCCCCACGCAAACTCCCACTGCCCATAAGAGGCCGGCCGCAGCCCACCAGACTTTTTGCTTGCTTATGCTCATCTCCGCAATTCCCGATTGTCCTGTTTCATCCCAGATACTTTGTCAGCACCCGGACCAGTTCGCCCTCGTCGACTGGTTTCTCCATGTACTCGTTGCAACCGCTTTCGAAACCCGCTTTGGCAAATTCCTCTCCAGTTTTGAAAGTGAGCAAAACCACCGGTATCCTCTTGGTGCGTTCATCTTTCCTAAGTGCTTCGCAAACTTCCAGACCGCTCATCCCGGGCATCATCACGTCCATCAGGATGAGCCCCGGAGACTCGTTTACGGCCTTGCGGACGGCTTCTTGCCCGTTACTGGCCGTATCAACTTTGTAATTTGTTTTTTGGGTGATAAGGATTCGATGCCGGACCCGGGTCGTGCTCGAGTCATCAACGAGCAGTACCGTCTTGTTTGTCATACTACTTCTCTTTCTCTCGAGCCGTCGTCATCTAGCGGATTGCGACATTCCAACATCCCCAAGTTAGAGAGGAAATCTGATTTAAAGCTAATGCCCCCATACGTTTCAAGGTCACTGAGGTAATAGAACTGAACAGCACCTATGGAATGACCCTCGTCACGCTAGAACCGGCCACATTTGGGGTATATCGGCAATGATTCATGAGAGTTTAGGCTAGATTCACAGCCATATACTTAAAGTAGCTCCCCGTGATTAGAAATAGTTAATACTTCCAGACCTCCATGATTTTCTTTGGGTTTCCTCCGTGCCTCCGCGTCGGAGCCTGCCCTTGAGCGCAGCGAAGAGCCTGCCCTGAGTGCAGCCGAAGGGGCGGTGAAACTGATTCTCGATTTTCTGCGTGTGGTCTCCGTATTACTAATGCCTTTGGTTGCGGCTTAGCGGCGCTGTATTTCAAGGGTTTTGGGCTTTGTCTCTTTTATTACGCGTA
>DATMMY010000177.1:0-14454 GCA_035569515.1 Candidatus Solibacter sp.
ACCACGGAAGTCGTGGTCATCAGGCCAATGGGATGCTGTGCGGCTCCCTTCAGATAGCCTAGCGCCGTGCTGCCGCCCGCCGGCAGAATGCTGCCTAGCGCGTAGGAAATCTCCCGCAAATAGGGCGCACCCTTACGCCAGCTCGCCAAACCCGATCCGATGAGCAGCAGGACGGGAAAGAAAGTGAGAATCGAGGAATAGGCCGAGGCCTTGGCGATGGCGAAGGCGTCGTGCATAAAGGCCCGCCAGAAGGCCAGGCGTAAGAGGCGGAGGAAGCGTAGCATGCGCTGCTCTAGCTTAGGGCCGGGAGGGATTGAACGCAAAGAGGGAAGTTGACCGGCCTCCTCAATACGCAATCGCTGGGGGTTAGCGTGCATGAGATGATTCAGTTGCTCCTAAAGCGGACTCGGGGGCGAAAGAAATCGCCCCCGAAGTCTACTTCAGATTTGACTACTCGGCCGCGGGGAGTTCCGCGGGCAGATCGTCGGTTTCGCCCTCGTGGCGCATCATCTCGAGAGCGCGCTCGGCTTCTTCGTACGCCGCCGAAACTTCCGCCTGTACCTTGGCGGCAGCCTCTTCCATTTCTGGCGAGAGCCGCACGTTGCGGTAGTACTCCATGCCGGTTCCGGCAGGAATGAGGCGTCCGACGATGACGTTTTCTTTCAGGCCGCGCAGGTGATCGACCTTGCCGTTGATGCTGGCTTCGGTGAGCACGCGCGTGGTCTCCTGGAACGACGCCGCCGAGATGAAGGAGTCGGTGGAGAGCGATGCTTTCGTGATGCCCAGCAGCAGCGGGCGACCTGTGGCCGGCTTGCCGCCCTGCGCAATCACGCGCTCGTTCTCTTCGCGGAAGGCGAACTTGTCCGTCTGCTCTTCCAGCAGGAACCGCGTGTCGCCTACGTCCTCGACCTTCACCCAGCGCATCATCTGGCGGACAATCACTTCGATGTGCTTGTCCGAGATGTTGACGCCCTGCAAGCGGTAGACTTCCTGAATTTCGTTCACTAGGTAAGACTGCAGCTCTTTCTCGCCGAGCACAGCCAGGATGTCGTGCGGGTTGAGCGGGCCGTCCATGAGCGGTTCGCCGGCCTTGACGCGCTCGCCTTCCTGCACGTTGATGTGAACGCCGCGCGGAACCGAGTATTCCTTTTCGGTGCCGTTGTCGGCGACCACGTAGATTTTGCGCTGGCCTTTTGAGACCTCGCCGAATTTCACCGTGCCATCGATTTCGCTGATGACCGCGGTTTCATGCGGCTTGCGCGCTTCGAACAATTCGACCACGCGCGGCAGACCGCCGGTGATGTCTTTCGTTTTGGTGGTTTCGCGTGGAATCTTGGCCAGCACGTCGCCCGGGAACACCGTGTCGCCGTCCTGCACCATCAAGTGAGCGCGCGAAGGCATGAGGTAGCGCTTGCTCGCCTTGCCCTTGATCACGACTGCGGGCTGGCGCTTCTCATCGGGAGAATCGCCGACCACGTGACGAGACAAACCGGTGACCTCATCCACTTCTTCGTGGAGAGTGACTCCTTCTTGCAAGTCTTTGAACTGCGCCGTGCCGCCAATTTCGGTAAGGATGGCGAACGTGTAAGGATCCCACTCAACCATGACCTTGCCTTGCGTGACAGCGTCGCCGTCGTTGACCTTGAGCTTTGCGCCATAAATTACGGAGTAGCGCTCGCGTTCGCGGTTCTTTTCGTCGACCACGGCGATGGAGCCCTGGCGGTTCATTACGACCAGATCGCCGGACTTCGACTTGACCGTCTGCAGTCCGATGAAGCGCACGTTGCCGTTGTTCTTGGCATCGAGGCGTGATTGTTCGGAGACTCGCGATGCGGTACCGCCGATGTGGAAGGTACGCATGGTGAGCTGCGTTCCAGGTTCGCCGATCGACTGAGCGGCAATCACTCCGGTGGCTTCGCCGAGTTCGACGAGGCGACCAGAGGCCAGGTTGCGGCCGTAGCACATGACACAGACTCCGCGCTTTGACTCGCAAGTGAGCACCGAGCGAATCTTTACCCGCTCAATACCGGCAGCCTGAATCGTGCCGGCCAAGTCTTCGGTGATCTCCTGGTTGATGTCGACCACGACCTGACCCTCATAGTCTTTAATCTTTTCAAGCGACACGCGGCCCACGATGCGGTCGCGCAAAGGCTCGATGATATCGCCGGCTTCAACGATGGAGCCGACGTAAATTCCGTCCACGGTGCCGCAGTCCTGCTCGCGGATGATCACGTCCTGGGCCACGTCCACAAGGCGGCGGGTCAGGTAACCGGAGTCAGCGGTCTTGAGCGCCGTATCCGCCAGACCTTTGCGGGCGCCGTGGGTGGAGATGAAGTACTCCAGCACGGTAAGACCTTCACGGAAGTTCGCCGTGATGGGTGTCTCAATGATCTCGCCGGAAGGCTTGGCCATGAGGCCGCGCATACCGGAGAGCTGACGAATCTGCTGCTTCGATCCGCGGGCGCCAGAGTCAGCCATGACGTAAATGGGGTTCAACTGGCCGACCTTATCCAGCTCCTGCATGTTGTTGAACATTTCGTCGGCGACCTTTTCGGTCACGTTCGACCAGATTTCGATCACCTTGTTGTAGCGTTCACCGTTGGTGATGGCTCCATCCAGGTATTGCTGCTGGACGGCGATACCCTGCTTTTCAGCGTCTCGCACCAGGCCTTTTTTGTTGTCCGGGATCACCATGTCATCAATGCCGATGGAGAGACCGGCCTTGGTGGCATAGCGGAACCCAAGTTCCTTGACCTCATCGAGCATCTTGACCGTAGTTTCCAGGCCGAACCGCAGATACGTGTAGTTCACCAACTGACCAATGCCCTTCTTCTTGAGCAAGCCATTGATATATGGCATCTCCTTGGGCAGGTGGTCATTCAGGATGGAACGGCCGACCGTGGTGTTGATGAATTGCCGCTCAAACTGGACCACATCGGTGTGAATGATGTCCTGGTTGTCATAGGCCTGGACAAGGTCAATCACTTCACCGGTATAGCGCAGGCGAATGGGAGTCAGGGTTTCGACCTCGCCAGCTTCCAGAGCGAGCAAAACCTCTTCCACGTTGGCGAAGGCGCGGCCCTCTCCTTTTGCTCCGGGCTTGCCTTTGGTCAGGTAGTACAGACCAAGAACCATGTCCTGGGTGGGCACGGTAATAGGCTGGCCTGACGCCGGCGACAGGATGTTGTGCGAAGACAGCATGAGCACGCTGGCTTCAACCTGGGCTTCCGGCGAGAGCGGAATGTGGACTGCCATCTGATCGCCGTCAAAGTCTGCGTTGAAGGCGGTGCATACCAGCGGGTGGATCTTAATGGCCTTACCTTCCACCAACACGGGCTCAAACGCCTGAATACCAAGACGGTGCAGGGTGGGAGCACGGTTCAGCAGCACTGGATGGTCTTTGATGACCTCTTCCAGGATGTCCCAAACAATGGACTCCTGCTGCTCTACCATCTCTTTGGCCTGCTTGATGGTGGTGCAGTGGCCGGTCTGCTCCAGACGGTGATAGATAAAAGGCTTGAACAATTCCAGAGCCATTTTCTTGGGTAGACCGCACTGGTGGAGCTTGAGCTCGGGACCCACGACGATCACGGAGCGTCCGGAGTAATCTACGCGCTTGCCGAGCAGGTTCTGGCGGAAGCGGCCCTGCTTGCCCTTGAGGGTGTCGGAAAGCGACTTGAGCGGGCGATTGTTGGCGCCACGCAGCACGCGTCCACGGCGTCCGTTATCAAACAGTGCATCCACGGCTTCCTGCAGCATGCGCTTTTCGTTGCGGACAATCACTTCCGGCGCGTGCAGGTCCATGAGCTTCTTGAGCCGGTTGTTGCGGTTGATCACGCGGCGGTACAGGTCGTTCAAATCGGAAGTGGCAAAGCGGCCGCCATCGAGTGGAACCAGCGGACGAAGCTCCGGTGGAATGACCGGGATCACGTCCAGGATCATCCATTGGGGCTTGTTGCCGCTCTTGCGGAAGGCCTCCACCACTTTGAGCCGCTTGGCGTATTTCAAGCGCTTCTGCAGCGAGGTTTCGTTCTTCATTTTCTCGCGCAGCTCAACGGAGAGTTCTTCTACATCAATCCGCTTCAGGATTTCTTTAATGGCTTCAGCGCCCATCATGGCCTTGAAGCCGGTGGCGCGGTACTGCTGGTCCAGCTCGCGGAAGCGGGTCTCTTCCTTGATCACTTCCCGATCTTTCACTGGGGCTTCGCCCGGATCCACGACTACATAAGACTCAAAGTAGAGGACCGACTCCAGATCGCGCAGAGAGATATCGAGCAGGTGGCCGATACGCGAAGGCAGGCCTTTGAAAAACCAGACATGCGAGCACGGCGACGCCAGTTCAATGTGGCCCAGGCGCTCACGACGGACATTGGATAGCGTGACTTCGACGCCGCACTTGTCGCAGATCACGCCCCGGTGCTTCATGCGCTTGTACTTGCCGCACAAGCACTCCCAGTCTGTGACAGGACCAAAGATGCGAGCGCAGAACAGTCCATCGCGCTCCGGTTTGAAGGTGCGGTAGTTGATGGTTTCCGGCTTGGTTACTTCCCCGTGCGACCAACTGCGGATCTTCTCGGGCGAAGCCAGGCAGATTCGAATGGAATCGAAATCGGTAATGGTATTGTTGGCTCGGTCAAATGGACTTGAACGGTACAAGGTGTCCTCCTGCGGCTTTTACGCTTACCGCGGACGGCTTCTGGATTAAAACGCTTGCAAGGTCTCAACTCCAGCGCAGAAGCGTGCTGGAGCTGAGACGGGCTGCTGACTAGTCAGCAGCCGCCGCGATCTGCTTGCGACCGCCTTCGATACTCTTAATCAACTCCACATCCAGACACAGCGACTGCAGCTCGCGAATCAGCACGTTGAACGACTCAGGCACGCCCGGTTCAATGGCGGCTTCGCCCTTCACAATGGCCTCATAGATCTTGGTGCGGCCAAAGACATCATCTGATTTCGCGGTGAGCAGCTCTTGCAGGATGTAAGCTGCGCCATAAGCTTCAAGCGCCCACACTTCCATCTCTCCAAAGCGCTGTCCGCCGAACTGCGCCTTTCCGCCCAGCGGCTGCTGGGTAATCAGCGAGTACGGCCCAATGGAGCGGGCATGGATCTTGTCGTCCACCAAATGCGAGAGCTTGAGCATGTAGATGTAGCCCACAGTTACCGGTTGTTCGAACTTGTCGCCGGTCATGCCGTCATAAAGGTCCGTCTTGCCCGATTGAGGCAAGGAGGCTTCATGCAGCATGGACTTGATTTCCGACTCGCGGGAGCCGTCAAACACCGGAGAAGCAAAGTACACGCCGTTGGTCATGGTCTTGGCTACGTGCATCAGCTCATCGTCTTCCAGTTCGGCGATTTTGGCGCCGAACGGAGTGTCTTTGAAGATGGACTTAAGTTCGCGGCGGATCACCTCTTCGCGCGAGTTCTCTTTCAGGAATTCAGTGATCCGTTGTCCAAGCTGATAACCGGCCCAACCCAGGTGTGTCTCCAGAATCTGTCCGACGTTCATACGGCTGGGGACGCCCAGCGGATTGAGCACGATCTCAACCGGCGTTCCATCCGCCAGATAAGGCATATCCTCTTCCGGCAGAATGCGAGCGATTACACCCTTGTTACCATGCCTGCCGGCCATCTTGTCGCCCACACTGAGCTTGCGCTTCATGGCGATGTAAACCTTCACCAGCTTGATCACGCCGGGTGGGAGTTCATCGCCCTTCTGCAGCTTGGAGATCTTCTCGTTCGTGATCTTGCGCAGAACATCAATCTGGCGCGAGGTCATCTCTTCGATCTCGTCGATCTGCTCGTTGACTCGTGGGTCCTTATCGGCGTACTTGATACGCTTCAGGTTACGCGTAGAGATACGCTCGATGGTCTCGCGATCGAGCATGGTCCCCTTGGTGAGCAACCGTTTGTTGGTGCGCTCATCATGCAGGTCGGCCTGGACTTCTTTGCCGCCAAGAATCCCTTCCAGACGCTTCAACCGCTCGTCCGTAAGAATTCGAATTTCATCGGCAAGGTTCTTTTCCAGCCGTTCGATCTGGGTGGTCTCAATGGACTTGGCGCGCTCGTCTTTCTCCTGGCCTTTGCGGGAGAAGATTTTCACGTCAACCACCGTGCCCTCAATACCCGGAGGACAGGTAAGAGAGGCGTCGCGAACATCTCCGGCCTTTTCGCCGAAGATGGCCCGCAGCAGCTTTTCTTCCGGTGTGAGTTGGGTTTCGCCCTTGGGCGTAACTTTGCCCACCATGATGTCGCCTTGCTTTACAGTGGCGCCAATGCGGATCACGCCGCTTTCATCCAGGTCGCGGAGAGAGGATTCGCTCACGTTAGGAATATCGCGAGTGATCTCTTCCGGCCCCAGCTTGGTGTCGCGGGCTTCAATCTCGAACTCCTCAATGTGGACCGAGGTGTAGTAATCCTCTTTCACCATTTTCTCGGAGACCAGGATTGCGTCCTCGAAGTTGTAGCCGCGCCAGGGCATAAAGGCTACGAGCACGTTGCGTCCCAGCGCCAGTTCGCCTTTATCGGTGCAAGGGCCGTCGGCAATGACCTGGCCCTTGGTGACCCGATCGCCCTTCTTCACGATGGGCTTCTGGTTGATGCAGGTGTTCTGGTTGGAGCGCTTGAACTTCGTGAGCTGGTAGATATCGCTACCCACCTCGCGGGAGAGCTGGGTGGGATGATGCTCGCCCTCCACACGCACGATCACGCGCTCAGAATCAACCGAGTCGATGATCCCGTTGCGGCGGGCCAGCACCACAGCGCCAGAGTCGCGCGCGGTCACGCCTTCCATGCCGGTTCCCACGAGCGGAGCGGCGGCACGGAGCAGCGGCACGGATTGCCGTTGCATGTTGGCGCCCATCAGAGCGCGGTTGGCGTCGTCGTGCTCCAGGAAAGGAACCAGAGAGGCGGCGACGGAAACCAACTGCTTGGGGCTGACGTCAACGTAGTCAACTTCTTCTCTTGGAACCAGCACGAAGTTGCCAGCCTTGCGGGCGTTTACCAGTTCAGCGACGATGCGGCCCTTATCATCCAGTTCGATGTTGGCCTGGGCGATAACGTGGCGGTCCTCCTCCCATGCGGAGAGGTAGAAGGAGAAAGGCTCGGTTTCAATCAGCTTCTTGCGGCGTTCTTTCAAATCCGCATTGGCCTTGTCCGCCTCTTTCAACTCGATATGGTCGCCTACGCGGTAATCGCTGTCACCGGAATTAACCACGCTTATAAAATCGACTACCCGTGCATCTTTAATGCGCCGGTAGGGCGATTCGATGAAGCCATAGTCGTTGATCCGGGCGTAACAGCTCAATGAGCTGATCAGACCGATGTTCGGACCTTCAGGGGTCTCAATAGGGCAAATGCGGCCATAGTGCGTTGGGTGGACGTCGCGCACCTCGAACCCTGCGCGCTCGCGGGAAAGACCGCCCGGCCCAAGAGCGGAGAGACGCCGCTTGTGCGTGATCTCCGAGAGCGGGTTGGTCTGATCCATGAACTGCGAGAGCTGCGACGATCCAAAGAACTCGCGGATGGCAGCCATGACCGGCTTGGCATTGACCAGGTCGTGCGGCATGGCCGTGGACATCTCCTGGTACACGCTCATCTTTTCCTTGATGGCGCGCTCCATGCGGACCAATCCGATACGGAATTGGTTCTCCATCAGTTCGCCTACAGCGCGAACGCGGCGGTTGCCCAGGTGATCAATGTCATCCACCGAGCCGAAACTTTTACGGAGCTTCAGCAGGTAGCGGATGGTGGAGTAGAAATCATCGGGATCCAGAGTGCGCTTTTCCAGATCGGTGGCATCGTTCTTGTCGTACAGCTTGATATTGAACTTCAGGCGGCCCACGCGGCTGAAGTCATACTTGCGCGGATCAAAGAACATGCCATGGAACAATGCGGTGGCGGTGTCCAGAGTGGGCGGATCGCCAGGACGCAGCTTGCGGTAAATCTCAATCAGGGCCTCCTGCGGGGTCTTGACGGAGTCACGGCGCAATGTGGCGCTGATCACGTTGCCTACGTCATCGCGCTCCGGGAAGAACACGTGGATCTCTTCGATACCGGCATCCATGAACTTGGCAAGCTTATCGGCGGTAATCTCGCTGTTGGCTTCCAGCAAGACCTCCCCGGTGTTGATGTCCACAATGTCAGCCGCGGTAAAGGCGCCTTCCAGATCGGTGGTGTCAATGTCGATCTCCGCGATCTTAGCCTTCTGGATCTCTTTCAAGACCGCCGCGGTGATTTTGCGCCCGGAGTGTGCGATCTCGTGGCCACTTTTGTCCTTGATGCTGTGGGCCAGCTTGAGACCAACCAGGTTGGTAGGACGCTCAATGGCGCTTTCCATCATCCAGCGCAGCTTCTTATCACGCAGGCTGATGCGGTCCACGGTATAGAAGGTCTTCAAGATGTCTTCATCGGAACGCAGGCCCAGGGCGCGAAGGAAGATGGTGCCCAGGAACTTGCGCTTGCGGTCAATGCGTACATAAAGAACGTTCTTCTGGTCGTATTCGAACTCCACCCAGGAGCCGCGATACGGAATGATCTTGCCCAGGAAGTAAGTGCGATTGTTGGCGGTCTCGAAGAAGACGCCGGGGGAACGGTGCAACTGGCTTACAATCACACGTTCCGTGCCGTTGATGATGAACGTGCCGTTCTGGGTCATCAGCGGAATGTCGCCGAAGAAAACTTCCTGCTCTTTGATGTCGCGGATGCTCTTGTTGCCGCTCTCCGGGTCTTTGTCGTAGATAGTCAGCCGGATGGTGACTTTCAGGGGCGCGGAGTAGGTCATGCCTCGCTCTTCGCACTCCGCCACGTCATACTTCAATTGCAGACCGACCGGGTCTCCGCACTTGTTGCAGAAATCTGGGGTATTGGCGTTATAGGTGCCGCACTTTCCGCAAAGCACTTCGCCAGGGTGGAACGGGTCGGTGATGACTGTGTTGCCGCAATTGCGACAGGTGGTCCGGAGGTGGTGGAGTCCCTTCAAGTGTCCGCACTTGCACTCCCAGTTGCCGATGGCAAAGTCAACAAAGGCCAGTTCGGAAACGTTGCGAAAATCCGTGATGGGAAACACCGACTGAAAAACCGCCTGGAGGCCACTATCGTCGCGCTCGCTGGGCAGCTTGTCCATTTGCAGAAAACGATCATAAGAGCGCTTCTGCACTTCGATCAGGTTTGGAATCTGCAGCGTTGCCGGGATCTTTGAAAAATCAAGACGATAACGGTGGGCGCCATTCTTTTTGGCCATGAATAACTCCTGAATCTTTGCTGTTCCGTCCGCTCTCTCGTTTGGCGGACTGGAGGGGCAGCTTCCAAAAATCCTTGCATTTCGGAAGCAAACCTGTTAACTAATGCAGCTTCAGTAGCTGCGTGGACCGGTCGTATTCCTGCCTGGAGCGGGAAAACACAAACGGTCAACGGAAGACAAAAGTCCCCGTTGACGCGGTATGCGCTTAATGCGAATCCTGAATTGTGCTTGTCCGCCCCGTCTGATTTCGACCGTTTATGGCCTGCTTTTCGTCAGGCCTGTTAATAAAAGACAAAACGGCAGGTCAGTGCCCCAGCCCCTTCTCGTTTGGAGGAGCCATTTTCCTGTCCTGCGAATCCTTTTGATAAATGGGAGAGAACCTCGCTATCTATTTGATAACAGAAATCCCCTCCACGATTCAAGTTAGCTGGAGGATACCCTCTGCACAATTTTCGGGGCACCACGCCAGAACTAGCCCCGAAAATCCTTAGATCCTTCGCTTTGGATGACCGCACCGGGCTCGGACGCCCGGTAAACGCGAGATCCTTCGCTTCGCTCAGGATGACCGCACCAGGCTCGGACGCCTGGTAAACGCGGTCACTTTACTTCGACGGTAGCGCCAGCCTCAGTAAATTTCTTCTTGATGGTCTCGGCTTCTTCCTTCGAGACATTTTCCTTGATCGGCTTGGGAGCGCCATCCACCAAGTCTTTGGCTTCCTTCAGGCCCAGGCTGGTTACCTCGCGTACAGCCTTGATCACATTGATCTTATTGGCGCCCGCGCCGGTCAGAATGACACTGAACTCGGTTTTCTCTTCAGCCGGAGCGGCCGCCGCTGCGCCGCCACCTGCCACCATAACCGGAGCGGCCGCTGCTGCGGATACGCCCAGGCGCTCTTCGAGCTTCTTGACGAGCTGGGCCGCATCCAACAGGCTCAACCCTACGATTTGTTCTTCTAATTGCTGCAAATCTGCCATTTTATGTCTCCACTTTTCAACTCAATTTTGTGCTGATCGCCGCCTGCCCCTCATCGTGTTCCAATGCGCCCAGACCGCGCCACGTGAGTGTCTGACAGCGAGAACCCTAACCCTGAACGGCTGCACCCGCCTTTCAGGAAAACCAAACCGGCCAGTTAATCGGTAACCTGACTGTTAACCGCTGCCGGAGATGCTTCCGCGATCGCTGCCATGGCAGGCGCGCCAGTGGCGGCTCCGCCAGTTTCCTTGAACTTTTTCTTCTCCACGCCCTGATTGAGCACCACGGCGATATCGCGGCCTACGGCATTCATCACCGTAACCAGGCGCTGCGCCGGCGCATTGATCAGGAACAGGAGCTTGGAATAAATCTCTTCCTTGGAAGGCATGGTGGCCAGTGCCTTGATCTCCTTCTGGGAGATCAGGCGGCCTTCCAGCACCCCTGATTTAAAAGAGAATTCCGGGTTATCGTCAACGTATTTGCTGAGAGCCTTGGCCAATGCGACCGGGTCGCCTGAGGTATACGCGATGGAGCTGACGCCCTTGAGCCCTTGCAGGGCTTCGGCGACCTTGGTTCCCTCAGAAGCGCGGCGCGCCAGGGTGTTCTTAACCACCCGGTACCGGCCGCCAGCGGAGCGCACGGTCTTGCGCAGCTCAAAATCCTTGGCCACGGTGAGCTTGGAAAAAGTGCCCACAATCATGCTGCTGGCTTTCTGCAGGTCAGCATTCAGCTTTTCAATCTGTTCGGCTTTTTTAGCTTTGGTAACAGCCATTATTCAGTCCTTTGTATGTTGTTACTTCGTTCCAGGCCGTCTTACAGTTAAAGGTCCTTCGCTAACGCTCAGGATTTCGGCAGCAGGCTCCCGCTCCGCTCACGCCTGCTTAGCGCCTCAACTTTAGTAACAGCCATGATTCAGTCCTTTACGAAATCTCGTTGCGTTCAATTACAAACCGCAATTGCCAGACCGCTTTTATGCTTTGGCCGCAGCTTCAACGGCTGCGGTGTCTACCGCGATGCCGGGCCCCATGGAGGAAGAGATATATGCTCCCTTGATGTACTTTCCTTTGGCGGCAGCTGGCTTGGCCCTGACCACGCTGGAAATCACGGCAGAAGCGTTGTCCACCAGCTTGTCAGGCGTAAATGAAATCTTGCCTACGGGAACATGCACCAGGGCGGTCTTATCGGTGCGAAATTCCACCTTGCCGGCCTTGATCTCCTTAACGGCATTAGCGATATCAAAGGTAACGGTCCCGGTCTTGGGATTCGGCATCAGCCCGCGAGGGCCAAGCACCTTACCGAGCTTACCCACCGACTTCATCATGTCGGGCGTGGCGATCACGGCGTCAAAATCGGTCCAGTTTTCCTTCTGGATTTTCTCCACCATCTCTTCGCCGCCCACAATGTCGGCCCCGGCAGCTTCGGCTTCCCTTACTTTTTCGCCGGTGGCAATGACGAGCACTTTCTTGGATTTACCCAGGCCGTGCGGCAAAACCACGGTCCCGCGCACCATCTGATCGGCATGCTTGGGGTCCACGCCCAGGCGCAGGGTGACTTCTACGGTTTCGTCAAATTTGGCGTACTTGACTTTTTGAAGAAGGGGGACGGCATCATTGAGCTGATACGCCCGTTTTTCAATGGCGGCACGCGCCTTGGTGATATTTTTTCCCGCTTTGCGACTCATCTGTTTTCCTTGTCTCCCACCGCTCCGGGGAAATCTCCGGGCCGTAGTACATGCGATTCATTACTAGTTCTTAAGCTACGACTTCAATGCCCATGCTGCGGGCTGTGCCTTTCACGCTCTTCACAGCCGCATCCACAGAGGCGGCATTCAGGTCAGGCATCTTCTGCTTGGCGATGTCCAAGACCTGCTTTTCAGTCACCTTGCCCACCTTGTCCTTGTTGGGGGCGCCCGAGCCTTTGGCAATACCCGCCGCGCGCTTCAGGAGCACTGAAGCAGGGGGTGTTTTGGTGATGAAAGTGAAGGAACGATCAGTATACACGGTTATGACAACCGGAATGATCAGTCCCGCCATCTCTTTGTTGGAGGTACGCGCATTGAACTGCTTACAAAACTCCATGATGTTGATCTGCGCCTGGCCCAACGCCGGACCGACCGGAGGAGCGGGAGTAGCCTTGCTGGCTTCAATCTGGAGCTTTACCTGTCCTTGAACTTTTTTCGGTGCCATAGTTTTTGCGGTTCCTGAACTCTTTAATTTGTTTCCGCACAGCCGAAATCGGCTGCGCCCTATATTTATCTTGCTGCGTCTTTAGATCGAGGATCGAAGGATCGCGCTACGCTACTTTTTCCACCTGCCCAAACTCAAGCTCTACCGGTGTGGCGCGACCGAAGATCGTGACCATTACTTTCAGGGTCTCGCGGTCTTCATTCACTTCATCCACAGTGCCATTGAAATTCGCGAATGGCCCATCGGTGATGCGCACAGTTTCGCTCTTCTCGAATTTGACCTTGATCTTGGGCTTGTCTTTGCCGGTACTCACGCGAAAAACGATCTGGTTGACCTCATCTTCCGACAGTGGAGTCGGCTGCTGGCCTGTGCCGACAAAACCGGTCACCCGAGGCGTCGACTTCACCACATGCCACACGTGATCATCCATGTCCATCTGCACCAGGACGTAACCGGGATAGAACATCCGCTCCACGGTGTACTTCTTTCCTCCGCGGATCTCGGTCACCGGCTCGGTGGGAATAAGCACCTTGCCGATCTTCTCCTGAAGGCCGAAGGCCTGAACTCGTGACTCCAGGGATTCTTTTACTTTTTTCTCAAAGCCGGAATACGTGTGGATGATGTACCACCGCATATTCGGATTGAGGTTTTCGGGAGCCCCGGTTGTGATCTGCTCATCCATAGCTTCGCGTTGCGAACTTTCCGGCGCTTTACTTCGCGCCACGGCTTATCACCCATTGAACAGCGTTGCCGATCCCATAGTCGATGACCCAGAAGTAAAAGGCGAACAGGAACACTGTGATAATGACCACGGTAGTAGTCGCCTGGACTTCCTTTCTGCTGGGAAAGGTGACCTTGCGCATTTCATTGCGAACGTCAGAGAAAAAATCTTTGGTGCGCCCCGGGAACTGCTTCAGCCTTCCGCCGAGGCTCTGTTCGTCGCGCGCAACTATTGCTGCTTTTGCCATCCAAATTCCTACTTTCTTAAGACGATCAAGCGAAAGAGTAAGTTCATCTTTCCAATCGCTCAATCTTTACTGGCAGGGGCGGAGGGATTCGAACCCCCAAGTTCGGTTTTGGAGACCGACAGTTTAACCGTTGAGCTTACGCCCCTCCTGAGAATTGAGTAATTTAGTAATTTGTAATTGATAATTTTGGCCTTGATTTCTCGCACTCTCTGCCCCAATTACTCAATTACGAAATTGCCCGATTACCCAATCTACTTAACCTCTTTGTGCGCCGTATGTTTACGGCACCGCTTGCAAAATTTGTTGAACTCCAGACGACCGGTTGTGGTCTTCTTGTTCTTGGTTGTGGAGTAATTGCGCTCTTTGCAATCTCCGCACTGTAATGTCACGATTTCACGCATAAAAACCAGCCCTTTAGCTGCTAGCTACTAGCCGCTAGCTCTACTGAATAATTTCCGAAATGGTTCCGGCGCCCACGGTCTTGCCGCCCTCGCGGATGGCAAAGCGCAGCCCCTTTTCCATGGCCACCGGCGTGATCAGCTCAATGGTCAGTGATACGTTGTCGCCCGGCATCACCATCTCCGTGCCTTCCGGCAGCTCCGCCACTCCCGTCACGTCCGTGGTCCGGAAGTAGAACTGCGGCCGGTAGCCCTTGAAGAACGGCGTATGGCGCCCACCCTCTTCTTTGCTCAACACGTAGATCTCGGACTTGAACTTGGTGTGCGGCGTGATCGAGCCGCCCTTGGCCAGCACCATGCCGCGCTCCACGTCATCTTTGCCGATGCCGCGCAGCAGCAGTCCGGCGTTGTCCCCGGCCATGCCTTCGTCCAGCTGCTTTTTGAACATTTCCACGCCCGTGATCACCGTCTTGCGGGTGTCGCGGAACCCTACAATCTCCACTTCCTCGCCTACCTTCACCTTGCCGCGCTCGATCCTTCCGGTCACCACCGTGCCGCGTCCGGAGATCGAGAAGATGTCTTCAATCGGCATCAGGAAGGGCTTATCGATGTCGCGGGCCGGCAGCGGGACGTACTTGTCTACCGCCGCCATCAGCTCGTCAACCTTGGCTTCCCACTGGGCCTCGCCGTT
>DATMMY010000178.1:0-7730 GCA_035569515.1 Candidatus Solibacter sp.
GCCAAATTTGGTTTTGCAAGTGATTGATTTTATGGTGGACCTGGTCGGGATCGAACTTGAGCCGTTTTCGCGGCGTCTGAGCCGCGAGGCGAAATCCTGAGCGAAAGCGAAGGACCCCTTCCACGGAAATTCCGGAACTACGAAGAATGCAGCAAAGAAATGGTGGACCTGGTCGGGATCGAACCGACGACCTCTTCCATGCCATGGAAGCGCGCTCCCAAACTGCGCCACAGGCCCACTGGGTTGGTGTTTCTATTCTCTATGAGTTATACGAAATCGTCAATTGTTGCGAGCCCTGGTGTGGGAGACATGGCTGCCCGAATATTGCCGGTGTTACTTTTTCATAAGGTATTGCTTTCTTTCTTTTTCGGGAAATCGTTCAATTGCATAACGAAGCATGGTACGCGGCATGGCTGTGCGGTGCGCGTTGAGAAATTTCTTCAAAGCAGCAACGTCCTGCTTGCCCACCTCCCTCAGCATCCATCCGCTGGCTTTGTGGATAAGGTCTTCGTCGTCGCCAAGCAGCATTTTAGCCAGCTTCAGCGTATCGGAGACTTTGCCCTGGCGGATGAACCAGAGAGTCGAGACCATGGCAATGCGGCGGTCCCAAAGTCGCGGGGAGCGGGCCAATTCGTAGAGCAGCTTCTTGCTCCTGTTTAACAGGTACGGCCCTACAATATAAGGAGCGGTGCCATCCACACCGTCCCACTCGCGAATGAAGCGCCGATTCTCTACGTAGAAATCAAAAATCTTCTTCTGTTGCTGCTCATCGCCCTTCCTGAACTGAATGCACAGGATCTCATTGGCCAGGGAACGCTCTTCGTGAATCCTGGATTGCATCAGCTTGCGAATGTCCTTCAGAGGCAGCTGCCAGTATTCTCGCGCCACGGCCCGAAGACGCGGCGTGGACACGCCAAGAAAAACATCCTGGCTGCTGTTCTTGAAATAACCGCGCACAAATAGCGCTCTCTCCGGGTTGGCATGGGGTTGGAGCGCCCAGGCCGCATCCTTGTAAGTTATGTTCATTTGCACCTTCCTCATGGTCGCGTCAGCGCGGTTTGCCGATGCTCGTCTAAAATACCAGCAGGGTATAGGGCTTGCCGAAACCCAGGACTTGCTGTTGCAATAATGATTGGCGCTGATTGACGTTATTCGTGGCCAATTAGGTCTTTGGCTGCTATTCGGGCTAAAAATTTGAGGAGCCAAGTAACCTGTCCCCCGGCTACGCTCATCTGACCGTGCAGGAGTGTGTAAATAATGAAGACTGTCCTTGCAACAATGAGTTTGTTACTTCTAAGCGTAAGTCTCGCCGCCCAGGCGCCTGGGACCCAAGCCCAGGCTACCTCCCAAGCGCAGCGGCAGCAGGGGACAGCGGAGTTGAATGCCATTGTTGCGGACATTCAAAGAGTTGCACTTTCGGCCAATGGGGACTTGGCCAGGTTGCACATCGAGAAATGGAAGACGGATACCCCGCAGAAACAACAAATGCAGTCGGTAGCGGAGTCGTTGCAGCGCAACATCAACAACGCCATTCCTGGGCTGATCAGCGACGTTCAAGCCGATCCCACCAGCATCGCCAAGTCTTTTAGGCTCTACCACAATATGACTGTAGTGTACGAGTTCCTCAGCTCGTTGGCTGAAGCTACGGGAGCGTTCGGCAAGAAAGAGGAATACGAGCCTTTGGCCACCGATGCCGCCACCTTGGATAAGGTGCGTCAGAACCTCTCCGACTACGTGGAACGAACGGCCGCCACGCTGGACGCGCAGTTGAAACGGGCGGCCAGCGCGCAGCAGCAGGTTGCGGCTACCCCGCCGCCCAAGAAGATCATTGTGGAAGACAATACGCCCGCAAAAAAGGCGAAAAGGACCACCAGGAAGAAGCCTGCCTCCCCGCAGCCTTCTCCCACCCCCCAGCCTTGAAATTCGTGGTTCCTTGGAAATCTGTAATGTTGCGCCCAGGTCTGCGAGGGAATTCTTTAGCCGTTGTTGATGCTCACCCCAAAATATTTAGGAACCTTCCTGGCTTAGGCGGAGTCTATCTCTACGTGTAGGGAACGGTCGCAACCCCAAACGGGGGAGGGTTACGCCGGCACTGAAGCTGAATCTATGAATACTTGATCTATGAATACTTGTATGGGCCCCCATATTCCTGATAACGTTGGGGTGTCGCCATGAAAAGAATGGCGGGAGCAGCAGCATTGGGCAATCTGGCCAGCGCGATCGCCGTCAGGGCTGAAGAAGCCTCTATTATTGCCGAACTCAAGTCCGGCTCGGAAGAGGCCTACACCTGGTTGATCACGCACTATCACCAGCCTATCTATAGTCTGGTTTACCGCATTCTGAGCGATCCAGCCGACGCGGCGGACACGACGCAGGAAGTGTTTCTCAAGGTCTTCCGCGGAATGAATAGATTCAACGGGGAGTCCAGCCTGAAGACCTGGCTTTACCGGATCGCCATTCACGAGGCTTCCAACCAGCGCCGCTGGTGGTTCCGGCACAAGAGCAAGGAAACAACCATGGAGGCGCAGGAGGATGAAAACGGCAACTCCTTTGGCATCTGCAACATGATGGTTGACAAAGGGGAATCCCCGTTCGACCAGTTGGCCCACGAAGAGATCCGGGCGCGGGTGGAGCGGGAGTTACATCAGGTTCCCGACCCCTATCGCACTACTGTAGTGCTACGGGACATTGACGGCCTGTCGTACGAAGAGATTGCCGAGGTACTGCAAATTTCCCTGGGGACCGTAAAATCCCGGCTGATACGTGGCCGGGAGGCGTTGAAAAAAAGATTAGAGAGTTTTGTCTGCGAGTTAGACAGTGAACCAGGAGCAAGAATGCCAGGAGCAAGAATGAAAGAGCGCTCCGGTTCACCCGGCAAGACTCTTGTGGAGGCAGTAAAGCCATGAGATGCACAGAGGCACGTCCGCTGTTCCCGCTCTATCAGGATGGCGCCGTTACTGGTATGGAAATGCATGCGCTTTCCCAGCATATGGGGAAATGCGATGGATGTCAGTCAGAATACAGGAAGCTGGAAAATACACGCTTGCTGGTGGCCTCCCTTGGCCGCAAAACAGCGCCGCCTGATCTGGCCCTGAAGATACGGGTGGCGGTGTCCAGGGAACGTTCGCGCACGTTTCGCGCGATCCTGCAGTCCTATGCGGTGCGTCTGGAAAATGCTGTTAACGCATTTATGTTTCCCGCCACTGCGGGCATTGTCAGCGCGGTGATCTTTTTTGGCGTGCTGATTGGATTCTTTGTTCCGGCGCAGGCCGGGGCGGATTCCGTAATTCCGGGAGTTTATTTGCCCGCGCGTCTGCAGCCTCCGCAATCGGCAATGTCAGCGTCCGCGGACGCTGACTTGAATCTGGATACCCCGATTGTGGTCCAGGCATATGTAGACTCGAATGGAAGAGTGCAAAATTACGAAATCATCTCCGGACCCGATACTGTGGCCATACGTTCGCAATTGAATCGCGCTCTTCTGTTTACCAGCTTCTCGCCGGCCTACGCCTTCGGTCAGGCCGTGCCTGGAACGGCGGTGATCTCGTTCTCGCGTGTGAATGTAAAGGGCTAACTCTTCCCAGGGGGTCAAACTGCGGTTTGACCCCTCCTGTTTTCCTGACCTACACTAGAATTTCCCGCAAATCTGGAGGGATTCTGAAGGTCAAGGCTCAATTCTCTTTTGTCATTCTGCTTCTGTTTGCGGTTTCCGGTGTTTCCTTCCCGCAAGCCACCAAGGCCCAGCTTGAAGTCAGCGAAACCATCTTCAGCCTGGCCGCCGCTCTCAACAGTTGCGGTTACGATTCCGGCCTGGAGAGTTCCCTGCCCTTGCGGCACGCAGTCCGCGCGGAGCTGCAAAAGGCCGTCGCAAGCTCCCCGGAAGCGGCCACGGCGCTGAACACGTTGTGCGAATTCCGGCGGGAACACGCCCCTGCGGAGGCTGGCCGCGATACATCGCAATATGTGTCGCTCGCGCTGGATCTGGGCGAACCGCCCACCTTCAAACCAGCCCTTCTGGAAGCCGATCTGCCGCCGGACGCGGCGCAGGTCCTGGGCGTGGTACCGCTCCTGCAGAAGTTTTATAAGGCTGCTGGATTGCACACCATCTGGCAAAAGCACCAGGCCGAGTACGAAGGAGCGGTAAGACAGTTCCATGATCCGGTGGCCAATGTAATTACCGAGACCGATCTTTACTTAAAGCTTCCCTTTAGCAATCCCGGCGGGACCCGCTTTGTAGTCTATCTGGAACCCATGTTGGCGCCGGGGCAGGTGAATTCCCGCAACTATGCCGAGAATTACTATCTGGTTGTCTCGCCTGCCAAGGAGACGGTACCGGAGCGGTTGCGGTTGCAGGAAATCCGTCATACCTACCTGCACTATGTTCTCGATCCCCTGGCGCTCAAGCACACCAGAAGCCTGAAGAAGATTGAACCTTTATTGAACAGTATCCAAAGTGCCCCGCTGGAGCTTTCCTACAAATACGATATTTCTCTGCTGGTCAACGAGTGCCTGATTCGCGCCATTGAGGCCCGTACACTCACCGGCGCCAATCCCACCGGTTCCAACGAAAAGGCCAGGCTAGCTTACGTTCAGCATTCCGTAGAAGAAGGCTTCGTCCTTACCCGGTATTTCTATGAAGCGCTGGGCCCTTTTGAAAAAGCGTCAACCGGGCTCAAAGACGCTTATGGAGATCTGCTGTACAACATTAGCCTGGACCGGGAGAAGAAGCGGGCGTCCGAGGTCGAGTTTGCCTCCCAAGCCGCTCCTGAGGTAGTTCGCGCATCAAAACAGCCAGCCCACGAAGAAAAGCTGCTGGATACAGCCGAGCAGCGGCTGGCCGGCGGTGACACAGCCGGCGCCCAGAAACTCGCTCTGCAAGTGATCAATAATCCTAAAACGGATGAAGATCCTGGCCGTGCGCTCTTTATCCTGGCCCGTTCCGCCACTCTGTCCGGCGATATGGAGGGTGCGCAAAACTATTTTGACAAGGCCATTCACTCAGCACACGATCCCCGGACGCTGGCCTGGAGCCACATTTACCTGGGCAGAATCCTTGATATCCAGGAAAACCGTGATGCAGCACTGGAGCATTATCGCGCAGCTTTGGCAGCCGGCGACCCAACACCTGACACCAAGACCGCGGCTGAAAAAGGACTGGCCGCTCCTTACCAGCCACGGAGACCCCGCTGAGCATTAGACACGGGAGGACCTAAGTTATGAAGAATTTGCCATTCGGTACATCAACCAGGGGAACGATTTTTGCGCTTGTTTTCGCGTCCCTTCTCATCCTACCCCTGGCTGCCCAACAGCCGTCGGCGGCCAAGGAACAGAAGGCCACTGGCCCTCAGAGTCAAACAACACCCACGACTCCGGCCGCTAAGCGTCCTCCGCAAGCCAAAACCCAGCAGGAATATGCCGATTACAACACCGCTTACGCCATCAGCGGGGGCGCCGCCATGGAAAAAGCCGCCGGCGATTTCGCCGCTAAATATCCGGCGAGCGAGCTGCGCTCCTACCTGTATTCCAAGGCCATGCATGAATACCAAAGCGAAAACAACCCCGCAAAGATGCTGGAAACGGGTAAAAAGGTCCTAGCACTCGATCCTGATAATTCCATCGCGCTGGTGCTCACAGCCAACGTGCTGGCTGACAGCCTGAACGATGCCGACAAAGATCATGACCAAAAGATCAACGAAATCCTGAAAAACGCCAACCATGCATTGCAGACCATCGATTCGGCTTTTGTGGCCCCGCCGAAAGCTACGCCGGAGGAAATAACGGCATATAAGAACACGCTGCAGTCCATGGCGCATTCCGCCCTGGGAATCATGGAACTCAAGATAGGAGACGACTCCGGAGCGGAGAAGGATTTGAAGACCGCCGCGGACTTAAATAAAGTACAGCCCGATCCTTACATCTGGTACCATCTCGCGCTGGCCCAGGACCACCAGAAGAAATATACCGATGCCCTGGTGTCCGTGGACGAGGCATTGCATTACACCGGCTCGAATCCCGATCTTGGCCGGCTGGCGGCGGGAGAGCGAAAACGGCTGGCAGAGCTCGCAGGTGGATCCCCAACACCTCAGCCCACGCCTGCTCCGCCGAATTCACCAAAGTAGTTGCTTCGCCATGGACAAAGAAGAGCTTAGGACCTTGGAAGCCACTCTCGGACACACCTTCAGCAACCCCCAGTTGCTGGAGCGCGCCCTGACTCACAGTTCGCATGCCCATGAGGAAATGAAAGCCGAAATGAAAGCCGAATTGAAGGCCGAGCGCGGAGGCGTGGATCCCCTCAGCACCGAAAGATTGGATAATGAGCAGTTGGAGTTTTTGGGCGATGCCGTACTGGGCCTGGTTGCCAGCCAGCTTCTCTTTGAACGCTTCTCCGGCTTTCATGAAGGCCAGCTTTCAAAACTCAAAGCCCACCTCGTCAGCGCCGGGTACCTGGTAAAAGTGGCAACTGAGTTGGATCTGGGCAGGTATCTTCGGCTGGGCCGTGGCGAGGAGCGGAGTGGTGGGCGCAACAAGTCCGCCCTGCTCTCTGACGCCATGGAAGCCGTCATGGCAGCCCTGTACCTGGATAGCGGCCTCGAAAAAACTCGCGAATTCATCATCCAGCGGATATTGCAGCCGGAACTCGATCGTATCCGGGCGGAAACCGACAATGATTTCAGCCTCGCTGACTACAAGTCCGCGCTCCAGGAGCTTCTCCAGTCCAGCGGCCGAATGCAGCCGGTATATGCAACCGTGAAAGAGGAAGGCCCGGACCATCGCAAAACTTTTACCGTGGAAGCGCGTATATATCCTCAAGGGCAGCCGAGACCCGAATATGTGACCCGAGCGGAAGGAGCAACCAAAAAAAAGGCGGAGCAACTGGCCGCCAAGCAGGCCCTGGAACATCTGCGGTCACAGCTGGCGGCCAGGGAGAGCCGAAACGTATGACATCACCCCCGCTTGAAGCGAATGCGATAAATGAAAAGAACGTGCGACAGTCGTCCAATGGGGTGATGAAATCGCTGATGGGAGCAGTGGTTATCGCGCTGTTTGTAATTACGTTTGTGGTTCAGGCCTTTCAAATTCCATCAGGCTCCATGGAAAGGACCCTGCTCATTGGCGACTACGTGCTTGTGGATAAAGTCCACTTTGGCCCTGGCGGAGTGTGGAACCGGCTCATGCCCTACCGGGAGATCGAGCGCGGCGACATCGTAGTTTTTCACTACCCGGTCGATCCCTCACAGCATTTCGTGAAGCGCGTTATCGGTCTGCCAGGCGACCATCTACGGCTCCGGGAAGGGACCGTGTTTATCAATGGGCAGCCCCTCCATGAAGAGTACGCCATTCACACCGTGAGAGCTTTTGACTTCTACCGCGATAACTTCCCTACGGACATGGATACCACCGGCAACATAAATACCGCGTGGCATTCCGCGCTGGCGCGGAATGTTCAGCATGGTGAGCTGGTGGTGCCCAAAGACAAGTTCTTTGTGATGGGAGACAACCGCGACCAAAGTTCGGACAGCCGCTATTGGGGATTTGTTCCCAGGCAGGCCGTCGTGGGGCAGCCTCTCATCGTGTATCTATCTGTCAGAGAGCGTCCGTCCATCGGGATGGATGAATCAAGCGGCAGACTCGCGCGTTCAGCCCACCTTCTGGCGCATTTCTGGCAAGCCCCCCGCTGGAACCGGATATTCCACCTGATACGGTGAGCACAAGAACCCGAGTCGCCCGTT
>DATMMY010000179.1:0-3632 GCA_035569515.1 Candidatus Solibacter sp.
TTTGGCCGCGAATTTGCGCGAATGAACACGAATCAGGAATAAGTTTACTGGACGGCAAGGCCACGTCACTGAACAGACGCCCTCTGCTGTTGTCTAACACACGCCGCCTGGCAGAACCTCTTGACGCAAAATGAACCAATATCGAACAATCGTGGGAGACGTCAAGCACTTTGGGGACTCGTCCATGAAGGAGCGTGGGGATTCTTCGGCCAAAGAACGGCGTCAGAATGACAAGGGGTAGAGTGTGTTGTGACGAAAACATTTACGAGCCGCACACACCATAAGACAAGGGGTAAAGAGTGTGGCACTTCAATCAACGAAGATTGCTTCCGCCTCAATCTCTACCAGCATCTCCGGCGCGACCAGCTTAGAAACCTCAACCAGGGTAGTTACCGGGCGGATCTCTCCGAAGAATTCGCCGTGGGCCTTGCCTACTTTTTCCCAATCGGCAATGTTGGTTACATACATGCGCGTCCTGACGACGTCTTTCAGGCCAGCCCCGGCCCGCTGTAACGCGGTTTCGATGTTGCGCAGCGTCTGTACCGCCTGGGCATAAGCATCTCCAATACCGACGATCTGGCCATCGGCTCTTGTGGCAGTGGTGCCGGAAACGTGAATGACGTTACCCACCCTTACGGCGCGGGAGTAACCGACGATGGTCTCCCATTTGGTTCCGCTGGAGATATTTTGGCGCTTCATCAGACTTTTCGCTCCCGTTTGTCCAATACCTGGTTGACCATGCGGTCGGCGTCCCGGTTTTGCTCCCGACGTACATGCTGAATGGAGAAATGCTGCAGTTGCCGCGCCAGGGACCGGGCGCGTTCGTAAAGAGGAACCAGGCCGGGGCTTTTGACCTTGTATTGCCCTTTCATCTGTTTTACCAGCAGCTCAGAATCGCTGAATATCTTGAGTGCTGGGATTTTTTCCTTTTGGGCATATTCCAGGGCGGCCACCAAGCCGGAATATTCCGCGAAGTTATTCGTCTGGAGGCCCAGATATTCGCCCAGCTCCTTCACTATTTTTCCTTCGCTGTTGCGGACGATCACGCCATAGGCGGAGGGGCCAGGGTTCCCTCTGGCGCCGCCGTCAATATGCGCAGTCATCACGCCAGATGGCGGGGCCGGATCGCGGGGAGAATCCCTAAACAAAGTGTCTTGAGTCATGACTCAGCGGCCCTCCGCAAGTCTTTCCGCCAGCCGGTCAGGAAGGCCTGCGGAATAGATTTTCTTCTGGGCGGCGGAAATGTTGTATGGAACACGGTAAAAGGTGATGGAGCCCTCCTGGGAATCGTAAAGGACGAAGGCTGCACGCGGATCGTTGTCCCGTGGCTGACCAACCGAGCCGGGATTGATGAGATAGCGCGTGCCTTCCCGCAGATGAAACATGAAATGCTGCGCACCCGTGACCGAACGGTAGACCGGCATTAATGTTTGCCAGCGATGGCTATCGGCTTCTGAAAACCCGCATTGAATGTGAGTATGGCCAAAGAAGGTCAACGGTGCTTCAGACTCGGCCAGCAACGGCTGCGCATCGTGCAGCACCAGGACGTATTCATCTTCATCGCGCGCCGAGCCGTGTACGAGTACAACATGCTCCATGCCAGGGAGGGGACCTTTCGGGAGCTGGCGCAAGAACTCCAGGTTCTCCTGGGTAAGCTGGTTGTGGGTCCACATGGCGGCCATCCCGGCGTTTGCGTTGAAGCCATCCAGGCTGGCGATGCCCGAGCAGGCCCGGTCATGATTGCCCCGCACAAATACCTTGCCCAGACTCCGCGCCTTCTCGGTCACCTCATTGGGGTTGGCGCCATAGCCCACAATATCGCCCAGGTTGAAGACCTGGTCGAAAGCGGGCGCGGCCTGCAGAACGGCCTCCAGGGCTTCCTGGTTGGCATGGATATCGGATAAGACAAGAGTTCGCACGTGAGTACCGGAAAGTCTAAATCATCAAAGCTAAATCTGCGTGGCAGTTGTCGCAGTACGGGCCCAGTGGCCCGGCGCAATTTCCTGCAGCCCGAAGGAGTTTTGCGCGTGGCCCTGCCTTTCCACCGTTACTAAAGGTCTGGCACGATCAGTTCTCAGCGTGGGAATTGCGCCAATCAGTCCGCGAGTATAGGCATGCGTGGGCGAAGTAAAGATACTCTTGACCGGACCCATCTCCACTATCTCTCCCGCATACATGACTGCCACGTTGTCGGCCACTTTGGAGACCACTCCCAGATCGTGGGAGATAAAAAGCATGGCCAGTCTGTATTTCTCGCGAAGGTCGTGAAGCAATTCCAGAATCTGAGCCTGAATGGTCACGTCCAGCGCGGTTGTGGGCTCATCGGCAATCAGTAATTGTGGATGGTTGATCAGGGCCATCGCAATCATAACGCGCTGGCGCTGTCCCCCAGAAAGCTGGTGAGGATAGTCGCGGGCGCGGCGCTCCGGGTCAGGCATGGCAACTTCTCTTAAAGAGGCCACCGCTCGCTGACCGGCCTCCGACCTGCTGAGCTGTTCGTGGGCCAGAACAGCTTCCGCCACCTGGTCACCCACCCGCATCACAGGGTTCAGGGCCGTCATTGGCTCCTGAAATATCATGCTGATGCGCGAGCCGCGCATGCGTCGCATGGAATCCTCCGGCAGCGCCAACAGGTCTTCTGCCGCGAACTGGATTTTCCCTTGCACGCTGGCCTGTGGCGGTAGCAGCCGCATTATGGCCAGCGATGTGGCCGATTTGCCTGAGCCCGATTCGCCTACCAGACCAAGCGCGCCGGATTCAGGAATGCTGAAACTCAGATCGCGCACCGCCGCGACGTCGCCGGTCTGCGTAGCGAAATTGACGTTCAGATGCTCGAGTTTCAGCAGCGGTTCCATGGAGTGTTGCAGTTCGCAAGACCTCTGCAGACCTTACCGCGGATTTGCGCAGATGAACGCGGATTTTATTTACAAACGGAAACGCGCAGCTACGCCGTAATCTTGGCTGCGGCCAGGCCCGCTTCAACGCCTTTCTGCATCGCGGCGCGGATGGTGTCCGCTTCTTTCTTCAAGGCATCGGTCGCGGTCGCGGTCTCGCCTTGGAGCTGAATCAGACCTTCCGAGGCAAGCTGGCGGGCAAGCTCCAGCATCTTTGCGGGCAAGAAATTCACGTACTGGCAATCGTAGGGATGAGCAACCTCCACCGGCCCGTTTGCCTCCAGCCAGAAGACGCGTCGTTTCAGCATCTCCCGGACTTCCTGCTCCACCTGCGTGGGGAACTGGATTTTCTTCTCCCGGAAGCTATAAAAACGACTGGTTACATGCACCGGCTGAAGTTTTCCCGACTTCATGAACGCGATCTGTCCATTGTCAATGGTCTTGCGTATGGCGTTGACCACCATGCTTTCGGCGTTCTGCCGCTCCAGCGAGCCAATCGCCTCTTTCATGGTCTGGGTCATGCCCACGGCCACTTCAGCGTGCAGCTTGTCGGGGCTTCCCACCAGGTCAGCGCGCCCGTGCAGCACAAACCAGTCTGCGCCTGACGTGGATTGATGGAAAGGCCACTTCAACTCGGTGATCTCTAGAGGAACACCCGATAATGTTATGAAACGCAAAGGACTGCCGGCCATCTAGGTTCTCTCTGGTAGCGTGGATTTGCCGAACAGACGATTTTAA
>DATMMY010000180.1:0-4514 GCA_035569515.1 Candidatus Solibacter sp.
TGGGAAATTGCCGTATAAAGACCACGGCAAGCCGGAGTCTCTTCTTGACATTGCCTTAAACCACGGCATTTTTCTGGACCACGCCTGCGGCGGTAACAACGCCTGCACCACGTGCCACGTGCATGTGATCAAGGGCAAGGATCTGCTCAGTGAGTTGGAAGATGATGAAGCAGACCGGCTCGACATGGCCGCCGATCTGCAACTCAACTCCCGCCTGGGATGCCAGGCGGTAATCGAGAAGCCCGGCGAGGTGGAAGTTGTAATTCCCGCCTGGAACCGCAACTACGTTCAGGAAGGGCACTAAAACCATGGCCAAAGAACTGGAATGGGACGACGCCGAAGACATCGGCATTCTGCTGCAGGAAAAGTTTCCCGCACTCGATCCGCTGACCGTGCGCTTCACCGACCTGCACCGCTACGTAACAGAGCTGCCGGACTTCACGGGCGATCCAAAGGCCTCCAACGAAGGCAAGCTGGAAGCCATTCAGATGGCCTGGTACGAGGAATACAAAGACAACCAATAAATATCTTTTGCTTTCTACGTCCCCAAGTCCGGATCGCTCATGAGCGAATCATTCACCCGGTTGGTAAAGTTCGCCGTGCAGATGGTCAGGGCAAGTTCAACAATCTGTTCCACCGAGAAATGCTTGCGCAACTCCAGCAGATCTTGATCGCGTACCGTAGTGGCTGCCCTGGTTACCTGGTCGGCAAAATGAATTACAGCTTTGTCTTTTTCGTCGAAGAGTTTGCTGCGATGATAAAACGTGAGGGCGTGGATCTGCTCCTCGGTAATGCCGATCCGCTTCGCCGAAGCGGAGTGCGCCTTAGTTCAATACTCGCAACTATTCACGATCGACGCTTTTAGATAGGCGAGTTCTTTATAGCGATGGTCCAATGCCCCAGGGCCGGTTGCGGCGGAATAGAAGGGAAGAAAGTGCTTCAGCACTTCCGGCTTGTTGGCTATCATGCCAAAAAAGTTAGGCATGCTTCCAAACTTCTTCTTCATGCTTTCGTAAATTGGTTTCAAACTATCGGGCGCTTTTTCTTCAGGTAAAGGCGTTACGATTGCCATAGATTTTCTCCTTGCATAGAGGGATTGATTCCGCAGGATAGCTGCCGAACAGCGGGACTGCGAACCCGTGAGTTGAGCATATCACCTCGCAGTATGTATGTTCGGAAGCCTTCTGGGGTCGCGAAGATGCTCGAGTCAAAACTCACAGACTGCAAAATTTGCCCCAGCCGTGTTTCTACCGTCGTTTTATCTTCTTTTTGCCTTTTCTTCGTGCTTTTGTCTCCCTCCGTGGAGACGCGGAGAAGAGCAAGAGATTTAGCCACGAATTAACGCGAATGAACACGAATAAAGGCAAAGAGAAATGAAGCAAAGAGAAATAAGGCAAAGAGAAGAGGAGAAATTTATGCTTCTGGTTTATCTATTTCGTGTTTCTGGTTTTCCTATTCGTGTTCATTCGCGTTAATTCGTGGCTAGAAAGGTCTTCGCTTTTTCACACCATGCGCGGAATCAACGCCCTGAGCAGCGCAACAAAAGAGGTCCTCACCTTTTCGCCTGTCTCCAGCACCTCGTCATGATTGATAGGCTGATTGAGAACGCCGGCAGCCATATTCGTAACGCAGGAGATACCCAGGACCTTCATGCTGCAATGGCGTGCCACAATCACTTCCGGGACCGTTGACATGCCCACGGTATCGGCCCCGATGGCACGCAGGAAGCGGATCTCCGCAGGAGTTTCGTAGCTCGGGCCGGGAAATGCAACGTATATGCCTTCGCAGATATCGATGCCCAGCCGCTGGCCTTCTTCCAGAGCCATCTTGCGGAAGGCCGGATCATAGGCCTCGGTCATGTCGATGAAGCGCACGCCAAAGCGCTCGTCATTGGGACCGATGAGCGGATTATCGCCTTGCAGATTAATGTGGTCCTTTAACACGACCAGGCAGCCTTGCTGGAGCTGCAGGTTGATTCCTCCGGCCGCGTTGGTGAGCAGTGCAGTCTGTATTCCCATGCGCGAAAAGACGCGCATGGGGAAAGCGACCTGCTGCATGGAGTAGCCTTCGTAGTAATGGACGCGGCCCGCCATCACCGCTACCGGAACCTCGCCAACTTTTCCGACGACGAGTTTTCCGGCGTGGCCTATGGCGCTGGAGCGGGGAAAGTGTGGAATCTCTGAATAGGGAAATACCTGTGAGTCATCGAGCTCTTCAGCGAATGCTCCCAGCCCGGAGCCAAGCACCAGCACGATCCGGGGCTGGACGCGGATCCGCTTTCGGATAAATTCAGCCGCTTCACCGGCCTGCTGATATTCGTCTGGAGAGGATGCAGTAGAGGAAGAAGTCATTAGGTCCCGCTGGGCATTAATATGCCAACAATAGCCGCTGACATCAAATTTGCCATGGTTCCGGCAATCATCGCCCGAAATCCGAGCTTGGCCAGTTCGCCGCGTTTATTAGGAGCCAAAGCCCCAATCCCGCCAAGTTGAATTCCGATAGAGCTGAAGTTGGCAAATCCGCACAGGGCAAAAGTGGCGATGGTAAAAGACCGCGCCGCCAGCGTGGCCTTCATGCCTCCCAGCAGGGTATAGGCATAAAGTTCGTTGATCACCATCCGCGTGCCCAACAGGCTTCCGATCGCCTTGGAGTCGGGACCATGGATGCCAATGAGCCAGGCGACCGGTGAAAAGATCCAGCCGAGGATTTTCTGCAGACTCTCAGGAAACCAACCCAAATAGTGATGAATGCCGCCCATAATGCCGTTGACCAGCGCTACCAGTGCAATAAAAGAGATCAACATGATGGCTACGTTAAAGGCCAGTTGTCCTCCGTCAATGGTGCCTCTGGCGATTGCACCCAGCAGGTTCTGATCTTTCGGCATCTCTTCGTTCGATATCTCCACCCGGCCCGCTGTCACCGGCTGCTCAGTCTCCGGCACCAGCATCTTGGCCATCATGACCGTCCCCGGTGCGGTCATGATCACGGCGGCCAGCAGGTGCCTGGCCTCGATGCCGTAGAGAATGTAAGCAGCCATGATTCCCCCGGAGACATGGGCCATGCCGGAAGTCATGATTGTCATTAGTTCGGAAGTCGTAGCTTTGGGCAGGAACGGCCGAATGGTCAACGGGGCCTCGGTCTGTCCCATAAAGATGGAGGCGGCGACATTCAATGACTCAGCCCCGCTGATGGAAAACAGCCACGTCATTACCATCGCCATGATCTTGATGATGAACTGCATGATTCCGAAGTAGTAGAGTACGGCGAAGAAAGCCGAGATGAAAATGATGGTGGGCAGCACCTGAAAGGCAAAAATAAATCCCATCGAAGAACCCTGCTGGCCAAGGTTTCCAAAGACGAAGCTGGAGCCGGCAAAGGAGTAATTCAACATCTGGGTGACCTTGTCTCCCGCAGTCCTCAGCGCAGCTTCGCCGACGCTGAATCGGATCACCAGCATGGCGAAGAAGAATTGTGCGCCCAGGCCCCATAGTACGATCTTGGGCTTGATAGCGCGTCGATTGGTGGAAAAAATAAATGCCAGCGAAAGTAAGACGATGATACCCAACACCCCTGAGAATCGTTCCATTCCGCTCCTGTTCAGGCGAGATTAGTTTCCTCTTGGTCCTGCCGCATGGTGCTCTTGCTGAAGGCGGATGCAATGGTAACTCTTTATATGGATTTTTCCAAAGTTGTTTGCGGAGAGGGCATTATTATTGGATTTTGATTTTTCGGATTCGTGTTCATTCGCGTGAATTCGCGGCTAAATGCTTTTAAAAAACGAGCGGGAAATACAGCGGTTATTTTCTGGAATCTATAGGCATAGCGCATGGGGCGCCATCGGCTGGGAGCGAGCGGACCCACTCCCGAATCAGGGCCAATCCTTCCTGGTGGACCACGCTACGTCCGATTTGCGGCATCATCTCTTTCGGGCGGACCGATTCCATCCGCGCAACCAGAATGGACTCCTCGGGTTTCCCCGGCACGAGATCGTAGATCAGGTTGCCTATTCTGCCGGCGGAATTCGGGCTTTTGCATAGTCCCAACGAGTTCAATCCTGTCGCTGTGAGGCGCAAATCAAATCCGGTGTAGCCCGCACCAGCTCCCGGTTGATGACAGTGAGCGCAGTTGTTATCGAGATAGGCGCGGGCGCGGTCTTCAAGGTTTCCGCTCTGTGGTGCGTCCCACTTCGCAACTTTCGGCGCGGCCTGCGGCAAGGGAGCTCCTTGTAGATAACCCGCCTGCGTCCACCGGACCAACTGGTTGGCAACGCCGTCAGCGTACACGAAGTCCTTGTTCAGGTTGCGTGCCTTGGGGCCGATGGGAAGCATGACGCGCGAATTCTCATGGCACTGCTTGCACTCATTCGCGTTGGGAATGAAGTAGGTGAATGCATGTTTCTGTCCTGAAGAATCCGCGTAGCTGACGGAAACCGGGTCGGGGACCAGATCCAGCCTGGCTTCGGTTTGGCTTTCGTTCCATACGTAAGGCAGCCCGATCCATCCGCTCTTGCCGTG
>DATMMY010000181.1:0-9701 GCA_035569515.1 Candidatus Solibacter sp.
CTCGAGATGCTCCGTCTTCGCTGGCGCGCGCAGTTCCACGCGGTCGCCGGGGCTCGCCTTCATCAGCGCATTAGCGAGAGGCGAGCGCCAGCTGATGTAGCCGCGGTCGAGGTCCACCTCGTCGATGCCGACGATCGAGACTACGTGTTCGAAACCAGCGGCGTCCTTGTAGGTCACGGTTGCGCCGAAGAAGATGCGCGTAGCGGCTGACCCCTGCCGCGCAGCGGCGGGATCGACGACCACGGCCGCGTCAATGCGTTTCGTGAGAAAGCGAATCCGCGAATCGATCTGGCCCAACCGTCGTTTGCCGTAGAGGTAGTCGGCGTTTTCACTGCGGTCCCCATTACTAGCAGCCCACGCTACGACCTCTACCACCGCGGGCCGCTCGCGCCTCAGTAGGAACACATGCTCGTCTTTCAGCCGCTGCAATCCGGCGGGCGTGATGTAGTTCTTGAGCGTCGGCCCCGCTGGCTCCGGCCGAGGTCCTCGGAGTGGCCGCTTTTCTCGCATTTGCCAATCTGCCATGGGATTTCGTGTACTTGCGGATGACCCAATCTCGGAGGTTCGCGCCTCGGTCCCGATAATTCCTCGCACGTTGAACGTGACGTACGTGGGCTAGATGTCGAATGATACACCGGTCTTTCCTGTGGCACTCTTATAAAATGCAGTGACCCGTCCGATTGGCATTATTTCGTCAGCTTGCCTTTTTCATTCTGAGCTGCAAGCCCATATCGTATTGCCGCTTCAAGCGTATCGATGTTCATATCCTTTAGAGCTTTAAACCGAATGCAATATCCGGTCACGCTCGCCTTGCCTAGTTTTTGTCCATACGTTTTGGCTAAGTACTTTTTATCTTTGAGACCAAGAATATAGACAGAGATTCCGGTTTTGTTTCCGCTCACACCAATTTGAAAAAACTCTCTACTTTTTCCATTGGCATATTTTATTGTGTGAAATCCATATCCAATTGTAGGGTTGGAAACAGTATGATTTGTGCTGTCTTTACCATCGAAGAACCATAATTTGCATTCTGGTGACACTTGAAGTGTGAGGCGATGCAACTCTCGGATGTCCCTGCGTTTTGGCTCCGGTTGGCTGGTAATATACTTCTTGATTTGTTCTTGTACGTTCATACGTTCTGCTCCCCGTTGCGCGAACGAGATTATACGACGTTTAATCCTTCTCCCCCTTGCAAGGGCGGGCGGCCCTGACCGTTGAGGTCACTCGACCGCGAGGGCGCCCCGCAAGCCGTTGTTGCGTGGGGGCTTTTCAGAATTCCCAAAGGCTTGAAATGTGTGGAGCGCCCATCGCCGCGAGAACGATTGTGACGACCAGGTAAGCAATATTCATGATCAGCTCTTCTGGTAGCGGGTCAGTTTGCAAACTGACCCACTACCGTTCTTCTTATCAGTTTGCGGCGAAGTCAGCTGTGCCGTCCGACCACTGTCGCACCGGAACCAGGAATATAGTCAGGTGCTCCCAGGTATCGTTGAACGCAAAGATGGGAGAGCCCGGCATACCTGCGGCCCATGCCGCAGGGTCGGTCTGCGAAACGAAGAACATGAGATGCGGATGCCAGTGTCCCGCGAGGTCGCTCAGGTAGCCCTGCTTTGACAGCATGTAACACATAGCCCCGGTTTCCATCGCCGGCAATTCCCCCTTGTCGACTGCGGCTGCGATGGTCTCGATCATCTGAGCTTTCGTCCGTCCAGCTAGTACCAAGTTGGTCTTCTTGATCGTGCGCGCAAGGTAGGACCGTGCGGCTGCTGCATTTAAGCAAATCGGAGCACGCCCCTTAGGATTCCAAAACTCCGGGTCATCGATTGGAGAAGTCCAGGAACGTTCAACCATGCACACGAAGCCGTTCTTCCCTTGGATCGCAGTTTCGTAACCGTGACGTCCGAGGACCATGACGTCGGCATCCTGGGAAATGGATCCCGGGGCAGCGCTCCGCGCCAGCGCTATCTCGGCGTTTCGTTCCATCAGGTATTGCTCCAGCGGAGCCATGCTCGGATACGGTGTTTTCGCGTCTTGTGCCTGCGCCTGCCAGGTTGCGCCGGTTTCCTTGTTGGTAATGGAGACTTCCGCCTTGGGGATGACAGCGCCGGTCTTGTCAGCCACCAATCCGCCGAGGCTGGCGCTTGCCGTGGCCTGCCCCCACGCGCCGGCGCGGGTCAGCATCAGCAGACAACCGATGACTGCGGTTAGTAAATGTCGTTTCAAACTCATTTTTCTTCTTCTCCTGTGCTTGATTGGTGATGCTCGCTGCAACTGGGCTCACTCAGGAGCCCGCCTTCACACAAGCTTCCGTGCGGCTCGGCTACCGTGTGGTCTCACCGGTGCATGCTCGTGGCCATCTACATCAAGCCGGGTGGTCTAAGTGATGACGAGACAAACGCAAGATTCAGACATACAGATATACGAAGCAGACGGACGGGATGATTAGAAGCGTGTCTTGAGCACTGCAACTTGTTTTCACGAAGCATCTACTAGAAAGCGAATGCTTTCGCGAAGGAGCCTATGGAAAAACAGAGAATCTGCTGGGGCTGAACTTTTACGCGCGCATTCGAACGTTGCTGTCAAGTAAATCGAGACGTTTACTTGAGATGGCTGCAACTACGTGATGGCAAGAGCGAGGATCAATGGGAGACGGTATCCGCTTGTCGACTTTAGATGGAGCTTATCTTTAAACGTGGTCCACTCACAGTCAGCCGTTAACTCGTCTACAGGCTGTGCTGGAGAATGAGCAGTAATGGCTTCCGGGCAGAAGACGCCCCGGACATTTGCCGTCGATTGTGAGGCCCAGGATGCCGAAGAAGCACGGTCCGCCCGATCCGGCTCAATCAAGAGAATGCGTCGGTGCCAATCCAGAATTGCGCGATAGATCTTAGGTTGTTCTTGTACATGCGTGAGACTGTGAGCTCTTGACCACCCCTGATTCGGAGCACATATTCGCCCGTAGGCCAAGGCCGGATTTCCTCAACGAAAGAAGTGTTAACCAGCACGGAACGATGAATGCGTATAAACCCATGCGGTTTTAGCTTTTCGGCCACGATCGAAAGCGACTCCCGGAGCAGATAGGATCCCGACCGCTTTTCCAACAACACGTAGTTGCCTTCGGCGCGGATTACAGCCACTTCGGTGGGATCGATGAAAAGGATTCTTCCCTTAGCTTTGATCGCGATCTTGGAGGACTGCCTTGCCAGGAGTGTCTCAAGATGCGGCAAGATCTTCAGGATCCGGGCCGCGCGCTCGTTCTCCGTTCGTCGAAACGCAACATTCAAGGCCTCGTGAATGCGGCCGCTGGAGAACGGTTTCAGAACATAATCGACGGCATGGTTTTCGAAGGCTGCGATGGCATGCTGGTCGTGCGCGGTGACAAAGATGATCGACGGTATCGGCTGATTTCGTTTGTTCAAACGATCGGCAAGTTCAATACCAGAGAGTTCCGGCATCCCGATGTCGAGAAGGAATACGTCGTAATTCTCTTTTTGCAGCATCTCGAGGGCTTGGACACCGTCTACGGCCGAATCCAGCGCTTCGATATCGCTCCTCGTACACAATATCTGCTCCAGCGCGCTACGCGCGAGCGGTTCGTCATCAACGATCAACACCCGCATGTTTATCTCCTAATGAGTTTCCCCCGGCGAACAGGGCCGCCTCTTCTGCGGTACAAAAACCCGGAAAAGTCAGTGTTGCAACCGCCACTCCGTCTGGATCGATCCTGAACACAAAGGTTCCTTCATTCGCGTACAAGTGCTTGATCCTGGCCGCCGTATTCCGATGGCCCAGCCCTAGTCCTTCCTGGCTCTTTCCACCTGCACTATTCCTGATTTCAAGCTCCACCCTATCACCGATTTTCCTGGAAACGATCTGAATCCAGCCTCCTTCGCGGCAGCATGAGATCCCGTGCAAAATCGCATTTTCCACCAAAGGTTGCAAGATCAGCTGCGGTACGAGGCTTGCTCGCGTCTCCAAGTCAATATCCCACGAGATCTGCAGCCTGTCCGCCAACCGCATTTGTTCGAGCTCCAGGTAAGATCTCACAAAATCCAATTCCTCCGCAAAAGAGATGAGATCAGAATTTCCATACTCGAGTGACGTGCGGAGCAAGTTGGAGAGCTTGATCATGCTGGCCTTGGCTTTCGCGCGGTCGCTGTCGATCAAAGTGGCTATTCCGTGTAACGTATTGAACAGATAGTGTGGGTGCAATTGGCTCTTCAGCATTTGCAGTTCGCTCGCAGCCAGCGCCTGCTGCAGTTCTGATCGCTCCAGTTCCTGCGCTTTGGCCCGCACGAAGGAGTAGTACGCATGGGCGGCCACTAGAATTGCAAGATAGCACCAGATCTGAAAGCTGAAGAGATGAGTAATGCGAAACAGTGAGTGCAGCGTGCGATGTGTGAACTGGTACGTAGCGGTATTCAATGGGGGCAGCAAGACCCACCGGATAAGGGCCGAGACCACAAGGTAGGGCAGGGTTCCCAGGAGATAGCCTGCCGCCCTTCCTGCACGATGGCGCTCGACGATTGGATAGCGACGGACGACAGCGAATATTGGCGGTGTCAAGAGCGCAACCGTGATCATCCAGGCGCCGTCCGACAGCAGCAGGATCCAGTAGGGTACGTTCACACCACTGTCCAGCAAATCGACTCTATCTTGTCCGGCATTTATGGGCGCCAGGCTCAGCCAAATCAAAATGGACCACAGATAGGAACGCGCAATTCTCGAAGCGCTTTGCGAGACGGCTTCCATTTCGCCGATTATACGCCAGGTTTTCGGAATATTAAGACGTTGTGGTGTGTGCTTACTTATCTGCGATGCGAACGTACATGAAAGCGGTGTGAAGCGGATAACCGCAGTAGATCTGACCGGCTCCCCAGGAATTGATCTTCCAACGAGTGGAATCGCCTGATTACCAACAGTTAACTTCCGCTTGCCGTTATATGGGTAGCTAAGGGCTTCCGCAGCTACTTTCGAAAACATCGACAACAGCGTTGAATCTCGAATTTCGTAACCTCTCGCCAGTGTGTGTATGAAAAGCTGGAGAAACAATCGCCCTAGTTGTTTTCGGGTCGCCCCAGGAAACTGTTAGTTCGCCACTTGTCTTCGAACTCTGAAGTGTTGGGCCTGTCGTATCACGTAAATCGTTCGTGAACATGGAACACCACATGCTCCCTAACCGTGAGAGCGCCGAGTGGCCTCTGATGTAAATCGCCAGTTATCTCGGCACCACGACTTTACCGGAGGAATGAGAAGACAATGAACACACATAGACAGTTGCGGAATTTCTGGATACCGTGGGTCACGACCTTTGTTCTGGCTTGCTTCAGCAATGCGGTCGCTCAAACGAGCTACAAAGTTACCGATTTGGGCACTCGGAACAATGACAACTTCAGCATGGGCATGGGACTCAATAATCATGGCTGGACGGAAAACATGGATGGGGTCGTAAATCCTCCCATCAATTCGCTTTTCACGACCCCTGCAAATGGTCACGCGGTGATCAACATCGGTGAACTCAAGATCGACCTGGGCACGCTTGGAGGACAGAACAGTTGGATCAACTGGGGCGGGATCAACGACCGCGGGGAAGCGGTTGGTATGGCCGAAACATCTGTTCCAGATCCGGACGGAGAAGACGTTTGCGCCTTCGGCACGGGACTTACCTGTCGTGCGTTTCTTTGGCGAGACGGCCACATGAGCGCTCTCCCGACAGTGGGCGGAAACAACGGGCAGGCCAGTGCTATCAACAATCGCGGAGAAGTCGCAGGCTTCGCGGAAACGGCTGTTCCTGATTCCTCATGCCCAGCTTCCGCGCCTTCCAAGACTGATTCGGCGGTGCTATGGGAAGAAGGCCAAGCCCAGCCTCTGCCTACGGTGGGTGGCGATCCAGACGGGGTCGCATTCGGGATCAACGATCGAGGCCAAGCGGTAGGCTACTCGGGAACCTGCACCAGAGCGCTTCACGCCGTATTGTGGGAAAACGGCACTGCCTTCCCGCTTCCTGGCCTCGGAATTGCGCGTTCCAATATCGCCTACGCCATTAGCGACCGGGGCCAAATTGTTGGGCAAAGTCGCAGCCCTGACGGCACAACCTTCCTAGCCGTTCTTTGGCAGCACGGCGCAGTCACAAACCTCGGCACTCTGCCGGGAGATCATGCCGCATTCGCCACCGGCATCAACAACCAGGGCCAAGTGGTGGGAAGCACCTTTGACTCCGGCTTCAACTGGTCGCATGGCTTCATTTGGCAAGACGGCGTGATGACCGACCTTAACACGCTGTTTCCCGCAGATTCCAACCTCTTCGTGATCTCGGCTACCAAGATCAATGAGCGCGGACAAATCTCGGGCATGGCAACGGTGCTCAGCGGGCCGGATGCGGGCAATATCCACTCCTTTCTGGCAACTCCTGTAAACGCAAACATAGGCAGGTCGGTTGCAGATGTCGCACCTGTACACCCGAAGTCCAATTTACCCGCGCATGCTTGCCACCAGGCTTTGCGGAGATTCGGACTCGGCCGATTCGAACAATAAGGCATCGTTCCCCTGGGTATGTGCCTCATCTCTGTTTGATTCTCCAGACGCGAAGGCACGCACGGTCAGGAACACGAACCCGTGAGGCGTGATAAACGGCACGCCACACGGGTTTTTTGAGCCACCAGGAATGTTTCTGACATGTGAGCTGATTCTGCTCGGAATTGCACATTAACAGTTAGGGAACTGGTTGTCGGCAATCCGGAAATTACGAATCACTATGTCGCCAGGTTGCTGGCAGTAGCGCATCTGCACTCCACTCAGGTGATCCCCTTGCCGCCCTTGTCGGCCGAAAACGCCCCAATTCGGCATTTAGATTCAGCAGTTTAGCTTCCCAAATTGGTCTTGGAGATGTAGAACTCAGGTGAGCCTAGAATTCTGCCTCGGATAGTCAAAACTACTTTCCCCTTTGAAATCAATAAGATAAGCCCTCGGGTAACTCCTCTGCGCCCAAACCGGGAGCCTTAGATATCCGCCGATCCAACTTTAACAATTTACCCCGTAATGTTGCTGTCGCAGCTCAACTCTGGCACTATGCGAAAGACCAAAGACGCGATCAAGAGCGCTTGTGCTGAAGTTCGCTCGCCGGAGTATTGATAACTTTCATTGACAAAGGCAACGGGCTCGCGTCCGTGGCAACAATAACCCTAGGGTTACCGGAAAAGCTCTTTGACAACTAAATAATTGAGGCAAAGGGCCTTCTGCAGATGCACGGGCTGGCCACGCTGCATGGCGTGTGTCAGCCCTTGGGGCCGGAGGCCGCTAATTAAGTCGGTACAAAGTCTTAGAAGGGTTTGGGCCAATTGCTAATTGCCATTTGCTATTTGCTCGAATGTAGCGGGTTGTAGCGGCATGTAGCGTCTCAAAAACGCGCCATTTCTAGAAACTATTTATGGCCGTAACTGACGGAAGACAAATGGCTTCCCAGCAAAATGGACAAAAAATGTAGCGGCGTAGCGGGTGTAGCGGCAATCTTTGGCATCGGGGGTATTCAAATCCATCAACCGATCCCGCGTCGGGAACCTCAAGTCGTCACGGCTCGAATGCAATATTTGCAATCGTCCAACGGTCTTAGATGCTGCCGATTTTTCTGGCCAATTGCTAATTGCTATTTGCTATTTGCTCGAATGTAGCGGGTGTAGCGGCAATCTTTGGCATCAGGGGCATTCAAATCCATCAACCATCCCGTGGTCCTCAAGTCGTCATAACCCGAATGCAATATTTGCAATCGTCCAACCGTCTTAGGGATGCTGCCGATTTTTTGAGATGCTGCCGATTTTTCTGGCCAATTGCTAATTGCTATTTGCTATTTGCTATTTGCCATTTGCTATGTGCTAGCCGTCAGAACCTGATTTCAGGGCGTCATAAATCGATTTCAGGGCGTCAGAACCGCGGTTCAGGGCGTCAGAAATCAGCCTTCAGGGCGTCAGAAATCGACCTCAAGGCGTCAGAAAAAGGCGGCTCGTAACCCATAAGCCCAATGCTTTCAATGCATCTGGTCAAATGTGCCGGGTTTCCTCGGGAAAAAAGGAAAAACGAGAGGAAATGTAACCAATGGTCAACCGTGACTGGGGCCGCGCAGCACACGTGCAGGCAGGAAGAGGATTGCCTTGAGCAGCCCCAGGACTCCGTCCACCGCAATCCCCAGGATTCGGAACGGCAAAAGCAAGAGCCACACCAGCGGATACAAAACCAACGCCAGCAACGCGAGGGGCCAGCAGGCAACGAACAGAATGCACCACAAAAGGAATGTCAACATGGTTCGGCCTCACCTGATACTTATACGCAGGCCGGGACCTGGAAGTTCCCGTTCGCGTCGTGGTCGTTTGGCCTTGGCTTTGGCATCCATCGTTCACCTCGCGGTGGGGAATTCTAAGGAATTTTGAAGATTGATACAATTCGAGCTGCAGCATCGAATTGCCATGAGAATTGATCGTTTGCTCTTTGTGATCGGATTTGCGCTTTACGCTGGCGCCTTTTTTCTTCCGGCAGTCTTCGAAACAGGCTCCGCTCCCCTGCGCGGCTACGACTGCGCACTGGTGACTCTCATTCAAGTTTGGACACACGACAATAGAGCTCTCATCCACGAAGAGCCTGTCACCTACATTTCACTCCTGGTCAGTGGGTGGATCAACCCGCTCTTCCTGCTTACCGCAATTTTCACAGCTTTCCGGAAGGCCCGGAAGTTGGCAGGCATCCTGAGGATCCTTGTTCTTCTGATGATTCCCTTCTGCTGGGTTGCTTTCCACAATGTAAAGGTGCGTCCCCGGGAAGGTCATTTTCTCTGGATTATCGGCATGCTGCTCGTGCTCTTTTCAAATCAATTCAGGCCGGCAGATGAAAAAATGCTGCCTCGGACGTGAAGCGCCAGATGCAATCTGCGATTCAATTTTGGTCTGCCCTGCAAATATTGGCCTCTGCTGCGAATCCTCGTTGAGAAAAGTCGTAAAATCAAAGCTGTTATCTATTTCCACGGTCATCGGAATCAGTCAAATGGCTTCTCGAATCGCCGTCATCTTGTTTCTGTCGTCGCTCACGTTCGCCGGAGTTATTGAAGACGTACGCGGCGCCATTGCTCAGAATAATTTCAGCGCAGCAGACTCCGAACTCCAGGCTTATCGTACGCAGCATGGCATTGATCCGGAGTATCTTGAGGCGCTTTCCTGGATGGCCCGGGGTTCCCTGGCGGCCCGCCAGTTGGATCATGCCTTGGATTACTCGCGGCAGACCCAAACTCTGGTTGCGCAGCAGTTGAAAAAGGTCCAACTCGACTCCTCGGCCCACCTGGCCCTCGCCCTGGGCGCAGCCTTCGAGGTCAGAGCGCAGGTGCTGGCCGCGCGCGGACAGCGCAGCCAAGCCGTCTCGCTGCTGCAAGATGCCCTGGAAACCTACGGCAAAACCTCGATCCGCGCGCGCCTGCAGAAGAACCTGAACCTGCTCAGCCTGGTGCACCAGCCGGCGCCACCGCTGGACATCAAACAGCACCTTGGTTCCGCGCCACCCGCGCCTCTGAGCAAACTCAAAGGGTCTCCTGTTCTTCTCTTCTTTTGGGCACACTGGTGTGGCGATTGCAAAGGCGAAGCGCCCATCATTGCGCGCCTGCGTTCCGAATATGCCAGCCAGGGGCTGGTCGTGATGGGCCCGACGCAACTCTATGGATATGCGGC